>CAXBGT010000331.1:0-1853 GCA_963975265.1 uncultured Saprospirales bacterium | reverse complement strand
CATATTTCCAAAATTTAATCTATTCTCAAGGAAAAGAAAATGCGCTCTTGATTGCATGTGGTTTGATCTTGGTGATCTTTTTTCTAAAAAATGTATTCAGATATTTAGCCATGTATTTTATTGTACCGATGCGTACAGGAATCGTAAGAGATATCCGGTCTGAATTATTTGACAAATACCTTAGACTACCTCTTTCTTACTATAGTGAACAGCGAACTGGAGATCTAATATCAAGGATCACACTCGATGTACAAGAGGTAGAAATGAGTATTCTAAAAGTGATTGAAGTTGTATTCAAAGCCCCACTAATCATCATCGGGAGTATCCTATTTATGGTTTATGTAAGCCCACAGCTCAGCCTGTTTGTATTGGTATTGCTAGTTTTTACTGTTTTTGTGATTGGTGGCATTAGCAAAACGCTTAAGAAACAATCCCAAAAAGCGCAAATACGGTTGGCAAATATAACGAGTACTGTAGAAGAAAGTATTGGGGGTATAAAAATCATAAAAGCTTTTAATGGAGAAGAGAATCAAATGAGGCGATTCACAAAAGAAAATGATGGATATAGAAATACGCTCATTTCTTTGATGAATAGACAGAATCTATCGTCTCCTTTATCAGAATTTTTAGGAATTTCAGTAGTAACGGCATTGTTGTGGTACGGCTCAAAATTAGTATTTGCAGAAAGCCTTCAGCCAGAGACATTTTTTGCTTTTATATTCGCCTTCTATCAAGTTATTGAGCCAGCAAAAAGCTTCAGTAGTGCCTACTATAATATTCAAAAAGGAATGGCTGCAGTAGAGCGTATCGATGATTTAATGATCAGCAATCAAGAACACTCATCCTCGAAAACTCACCCAATCCGGTTCTCGAAAAGTATAGAAATAAAGGATGTAAGTTATCAATACCAAGGTGATGAAAAAATAATCCTTACCGATATAAATCTTACTATTAATAAAGGTGAAGTTGTTGCGTTAGTTGGACCATCCGGGTCAGGGAAGACTACACTGGTAGACCTACTTATGGGATTCTACCCTATCCAATCAGGTCAAATATTCATTGATGGTAAGTCGATAGAACAGTATGATCTTGGCAGTGTTCGGTCTCTATTTGGACTCGTTAGTCAGAATGCAATATTGTTTCATGATACAATAGAAAACAATATCACTTTTGGCAAAAAAGGGAATACTGAAGAGCAGATCGTTCAATCCGCTAAAATTAGCAATGCTCACGACTTCATTACGGAACTACAGGATGGATACAATACCATAATAGGCGACAAAGGCATGAAGTTATCAGGAGGCCAACGTCAAAGATTAACCATAGCCAGAGCCGTTCTACATGATCCTCAAATATTAGTCCTTGATGAAGCTACATCAGCACTCGATTCGGAATCAGAAAAACTAGTGCAAGATGCGCTTGACAAGATTCTACACGATCGAACCTCTGTTGTTATTGCGCATAGGTTATCAACTATCAAAAATGCAGACAAAATAGTCGTTATGGATCAAGGGAGAATTATTTCTGTTGGTACTCACGATGAATTATACAGAACTTCTCCATTGTATAAGAAGTATGTCAATATGCAAGGAATAGGATGATAAAAAATAGAAGTTACACTCCACAATAAGTTGTTAATCTTCAACTTAAACTCAAAAATCTTAAACTTAATTCTTTTTATAATTATCTTTGATATATGTTACCAAACCAAGTTCCGAATCGTTTTGGTAGTGAATGCCTTAAAAAAAGAAAATTATGAAGAAAAATCTACAGTCACTTATTGCATTTTTAGCTATCATAGTACCTGCAGCAGTAGTTGGACAGGTAACTATTACCAATTCTATTTTCCCAGT
>CAXBGT010000330.1:0-2223 GCA_963975265.1 uncultured Saprospirales bacterium | reverse complement strand
TATTAATCCTACAGAGCTAGATGACATCAACCTTGTTGTTTATTCTAGTGGAAATGTTGGTCATGTCTCTAGAACGTTTTTGGTTAATCAACAATCTGAACCTATCCCAATTCCTGGATTGGAAGGACAACGAGTAAGTGCGCTCAAAATGGATCCCCATGATTCTAACATTTTATACCTGGGTTCAAATTCTGGTAGAATATTTAAGGTTACAAACCCGACATCTGACAATCCTCAAACTGTGACTCTGTATAATGGTGGAGGTTTCACAAGAAATATAGAGGTAGACCATATTGATAGAAATAAGTTGCTAGTTACTTATAGCAATTTTGGTGTGGAAAGTATCGCCACTTCGAATGATCGCGGAGAATCATGGCGGTCTTTAGAAGGCGACTTACCCGATGTACCTGTGAGGTGGGGTATTTTCAATCCTAGAGATAATAATAAAGTACTGATTGCAACAGAAATAGGAATTTGGCAAGCAAATATCAATGAGACGCCGACTTCTTGGGAAAATATTAGCCCTCAGATCGGACTTGGAAGAGTAGATATGTTGAAATTTAGAGCAAGTGACCTCGAAGTTGCAGCTGCCACTTATGGAAGAGGGCTATGGACGACAAGTAGTTTCTCAGAGCCTGGCATCAAATTCAACAATCAGTATCTCTCTGTCAACCCTAATGGAATATCTGATGGTCAATTCTGTAATCCAATTGAAAAAACCTCGATTAGCATAGGCACTGCATTAGCTTATGATAAAGATGTAGATGTTACTATAACAGTAGAATCATCAAGTACAGCAATTGAAGGTTTGGATTTTGTATTAGCAGAAACATCCACCACTCTATTGGAAGGAGAAACAACGGTAGAAATTGAACTTATTGTATTTGATAATGCTACAATCGAGGGAGATAAGACGATTAACCTTACACTTACTTCCGATGAGGAAGTACTTAGTAATACAATGAAAATTGACCTTATTGACAATGATTCAGAATTTAAGACCGAGGGGACGAATCTGCAAACATACATTGGGGATGGTGAGGAAGTACTAGATAACTCTATATTCAATGGTGCATGGGAAGGCACTAGAACACAAATCTTATACAAACAAGAGTTTCTTGCAGAATATGGAGTTGGAGGTCAAGTAATTAATAGATTAGTATTTGATGTGGAAGAGAAACTAAGTGAGATCCCATATGATGGATTTAATATCTCCATGGCATTGGTAGGAAATGATACCTTGAGCCTTGGTGGATTCAAAGAAGATGCTAACATGATCAATGTTTTCTCAGGTACTTTAGATACTAAGCAAGGAGTCAATATAATAAAACTAGACAGCCCATTTTTATATGATGGTACTAGTAATTTATTGGTTGAAATCTGTTATGATAATGATGAGACTACCGATGCAGATTTTATGTTCAGCACAGCAACTAGTTACGTATCTGCGCTTAGGGTTGTGAGTGACGGCGAAGCTGGTTGTCCTTCTGAAGGTGACTTGGAGGTTCTATATTCAGTGCCTAATGTCAGATTTAGATCAGGTATTCCCGTTGGAGTGTACAATACTCCTGGAAGGGATTTTTCTTCTTCTATAGAACCAGATCTAACAGCCTACTTTGCTAGCAATGATAGTATCATGTGTGCTGTCAAAAATGAAAGCATGACGGAAGAAGTTTGTTTCTCTACATCTCTCGCTACAGCATCAGGGGAGCTTATCGCTGAAAATGAAATGCGATGGATCAACAAAATATACGACATGAGTAGTGACTCTGAAGATGATCAAGTAATCACTATCTATTATTCTACAATTGGAAGTGACGCATGGTTTGATGACGATATCGAAGGACTTTATCAACCTACTTTCGGAGAAGGAATTCCAATAGATTGGCAAGCAGTTGAGTTGACTTTGATAGAAGAAAGAGATGATTACATAGCCTTCACCATGCCTTATCTAGGAGAAGGATTCTATACTGTAGGTGAAGAATCCTTCTCACTTTCGAATACTAATACAGAACTCGACATTATTTATGATGCTGTGAAGATCTTTGATTTATCAGGTAGAATTATATCTCATAGTAACCAAATCAGAAATGATGTACCTACTGGGATTTATATCAAGTCATTCTTAAGAAATGGAGCCGTGGTAAAAAGTGAAAAAATGTTTGTGGAGTAAAAAAGATGCTTAATTTTGACTACACCATCGCAAGCGGATGGAGCATTAGC
>CAXBGT010000329.1:0-2387 GCA_963975265.1 uncultured Saprospirales bacterium | reverse complement strand
TAACATCTTGCCCTGAAAGGGAAAGACAGGAGAAAGGGTATAACGGCAAAAATTACTATCTATGCAAATACGTACCAATGCTCCAAAGGCAAAACTTTATCTGTTACGATTATCGCGGTGGCTTTAGCGATGGGTTTATTCCACTATCAAGGCTTGACTGATCATGTTCTTTGGTTATTATTGGGAGCCTATATTCTACTATTATTGGGAACACTTTATAGAGGACTATGATTCCACATCCAAGGTTATTGATTTGCTCGTATGAAGCCATGTGGTCAACTACCGCGCAATATAGACCTGATCGCTCTGAGCGATGTGATCTATCCACATCAATTTATGATTGAGTAATCTTATAACAAATAGCTGCTCGAAGCGCTTCTTCTTGGTATCCATTAATTTGGGATGAATCAATTTCTGTATTTTTCAACTTTGCTTTGATGGTCGCTCCTGGAAATATCTTAACTGGAAATTTACTATTCTGAATGATACCTTCAATCTTAAAAGAGACAGAACCGCCCGCAAATTTACCTTTCTTAGCTCTTCCTTTGATACTAATCGCGTTAAAACCCACTGAGTCAAAAAATGAATACAGCTCATTTGTGAATTCTTTCACATCAGTTTGTTCATCAGTATCTTTCAACTTTATTTTCTTGATCTCTTTTTTTATAAAAGTGTAGGCATTTCCATCAAAAAGAAGACTTACTATAACAGCATCATTTCCTTTAAGTTCTATTCCACAAATTTTCATCTAGTCTAGTTTTATTTATTATTATCAACGAACATACACATATATAACAGGAATTCATTTCTACAGAAGTAATTTCATGGCATCGTTTGATGCTAGACGATTGTTTTGAAGCGATCATGTGATCTACCTATTTTTATTAATTTTGCTCAAACACTTTTGCCTTCTTAATGCCATATGAAAATGCATTTACCTAAATTAGTTTAGATCAAGTTCAAAAAAAATCGGGTCTGGAGATATTTCTAGTTTACATCTAAATTTGGAAAAATAAAAATCTAATAATTATCTTACTTTTGCTGTTAACAAACTAACTGCTACCTATTGGATACTTCCAACGAAAATTCTATAAGTTTAAATAAGTACATCAGTAATACAGGTATATGCTCAAGGCGTGGTGCAAATCAATTGATAGCTGACAAAAAGGTTAAAATCAATGGAAATCTGGCGGAATTAGGCAATCGCGTTTTTCCAGGAGATGATGTTACTATTGATAATAAACCGCTTAAAAGTGCTCCTAAGTCAATTTACGTAGCCTTAAACAAGCCAATTGGTATAGTTTGTACAACAGATAAAAAAGAGAGAAAAAATATTGTTGATTTTATTAACCATAAAGAAAGATTATTTCCTATCGGTCGACTTGACAAACCTTCTCAAGGATTGATTTTTCTCACAAATGATGGAGATATTGTTAATAAGATATTAAGAGCTGGCAATAGCCATGAAAAGGAGTACGTAGTGAGAGTTGATAAAATAATAGATCAAAAATTTATCTCTCAAATGGCAAGTGGGATTCCGATGCTAGGCACTGTCACAAAAAAATGTAAAGTATCTAAAATCAATAAGACTGTTTTCAAAATTACACTCACCCAAGGCCTTAATAGACAGATCCGTCGAATGTGTGAATATTTGGGTTATGATGTTAAAACACTCAAACGGACTCGTATCATGAATGTGGAGCTCGGTAAACTTAAAGTTGGAGAATGGAGATATCTTACCAAAAATGAGATAACTCAAATTAATTCTATGGTTTCTGATTCAAGTAAAACTGCAGATTAGACTTTCGAGTATAAACTTATTGTTCTTTTGGACGATATATTTAAGAAAGTTCTTAGGAAAGACGCTTTTGACATTCTATTTTTAGTTTTTAAATAACTTCGCAAAGACAATAAAGTTATGAGATTAGGATTTCTTGTATTCTCTCTAATAGTCATAGTGTTACTAGCAGCTGGAGGATACTACTTTTGGGAAGGCTTCTACTGGGTACTAGCTGGTGTAACTCCGTTTATCCTTATTGGGTGGTACGACATCATTCAGACTAAGCGTGCAATCATGAGAAATTTCCCATTGGTAGGAAGGACTAGGTACGTAGCTGAATGGCTTAGACCTAAACTCTATCAGTATTTTATAGAACCTGATACTGAAGGTGCCCCCATTCCCAGAATTTTTAGATCAACGATTTATCAACGATCAAAAAAAGTGACTGACACTACCCCATTTGGGACTCAACTTGATGTATATTCAGAAGGCTATGAATGGATGAATCATAGTATAGCCGCGCTTGACGGGCATGCTTTGAACAATGACCCTAGAGTTCGAGTAGGTGGCCCAGATTGTAAAAAGCCATATGATATGTCGCTACTAA
>CAXBGT010000328.1:0-2455 GCA_963975265.1 uncultured Saprospirales bacterium | reverse complement strand
GGCTAATGCTCCATCCGCTTGCGGTCGGGTAGCCAAAATTTAGGATCTTTTTTACTTATTACTTGATAATCATTTTAAATCAGGCCACGCTTCTCCATCATTTCTTACCAATTGAATCAGTGCTCCCTCACCATAATCGTTTACCCAATTAAAAGTCAAGGTTGCTCCATCAGTACTTACATTTGAAATAGAATAAACTTCACCCCACTGAGATGCACCTGAGAATGATAATGTATTATCAATATCGATCAATCTTAGATCACCTAATGGAAGGCTTCCTTGTGAAGTAGTTCCGTAACATGGATAAAACGCACCAAAAGACAAATCTTCAAAAAACTCTTGTCCTACATTCATTGTTCTTACTAAGTATTCTCCATCTTCAAATGGACTCAGTTGTTGTCTATCGAAAATAACTGGTCCAGTCCATACTTCACCTGCACAAGCATCCCAACCTATTCCTGCCTCTTGGGAAGTCAATGTTGCAGTCCCCGTAAGTTCACCAGCAAGTGCTGATTTAAAAACGGTAACGACTGTGAACGTGTAAGTTTCTACGTCTGTCCTAATATTGGCTATCACATTATCATTTAATTTGATAGCGATCTTATTTAGGAATCCAACTTCAAACTTATCTAACTCAATCGTTACAGGTACCGAACCAGAAAGTTCGCCTGCTGGGGTAGTACCAGATGTCGAAAAACTTACTCCGTCTCCATTGGTAATATTCGTAGATGCGTCTACCAATTCAAATGAGAAATTCTCATCAAGACAATTCTCATAATTAATTAGATCCTCTAAAACAAATTTCAATTCAACAAATCAGAGTATCTTTGCCCTATGAAATTTCACCAATACAATATAGTTGACGAACTTAAAACAGCCCTAGAAATAGAAGGCTATAAAAAGCCGACCGATATCCAGTACAGAGCGATACCACATATACTTGCAGGTGAAGACATGCTAGCGATTGCTCAAACGGGAACTGGTAAGACGGCTGCGTTCGCTATTCCGATTCTACACAAGATTCACATGATGAATTTCAAAAGTAGACCTGATGGCATCAAATGCATAGTTTTGGTTCCTACACGAGAATTGGCTATTCAGATCAATGACGTATTCACAAAATTCGGAAGAAAACTTAAGGCTTCTAGTTTTTCTGTTTTTGGAGGTGTAGAGCAAGGCCCACAGATAGCCAAACTTGAAAAAGGAATTGACATTCTAGTTACAACACCAGGTAGAATGTTTGATTTAGTAAGTCAAGGTTATATCAAACTAAATAGAGTTAGATACTTAGTGCTGGATGAAGCGGATCATATGCTTGACCTAGGGTTTATTAAGGATATTGAGATGCTTATTAAGTGGCTTCCTAAAAACAGACAGACACTTTTTATCTCAGCTACTATTAATGATAAGATTAAGAAATTAGCTTATTCTCTGGTAAATAAGCCAGTCAGAATACAGATAAGTCCTAAAGACCCTGTTAGTAAAAATGTGGATCACTCTGTGATATTTGTGGAAATGGACGAAAAAAGGTTTTTCCTTGAACGTCTGGTGAAAGAAAATGAAGGTGATAAAATGCTCGTTTTTGTAAGAACCAAAGTACGTGCAGAAAGAGTAAAAGCTGCCATGGCAAGAGTGGGAATTGCTGCTACGACAATGCACAGCGGGATTGAACAAAAAGATAGGCTTGCAGTACTCAAAGAATTTACGGAAGGAACCACTACTTTATTGATAGCTACTGATGTGAGTGCTAGAGGAATCGATATACCTAATGTAGATTATGTGGTCAACTATGACCTACCTGACAAACAAGAAAGCTATGTGCATCGTGTAGGACGTACAGGTAGAGGGCGCAATAGCGGTCTAGCATTCACATTTTGCAGTACGGAAGAAAAACCAATGCTCAAAACAATTCAGCAATACCTAACGAAAGAAATAAAAGTTCTAAAAATCGATCCTGACGATACTCGTGAAATAGTTCATCTCACAGATGAATCAAAAATGACAATGGATGATATTATTGATAAACTAGAAGTACCCACTAGAGGTAAGCGAAAGAAAAGAGCTAGCAAAAAGAAATTCAAAGATTAATACATTTTAGACAACTTAACCTTATCATTATGTAATGAGCTTACTTCCGAAGTAGGCGAAACCAATTAGCTCAACAATACAAGAGCTCAGAACTTTTTATAATTTAATATTACGATTATTTATATATATAAAAAGTTTTTATCTATATTTGTGTCGTACATAACTGTTAATACATTATAATTAACTGTTATGTATAGGTTTCATAGCCAAAACTACACACATAATGGGTTTCAAAGAAGAAAACTACACCCCGAAGGGTTTATGCGCCTGCATACTCCTTTGGATGATGATTACTTGTAATCATGCTTTTGCACAGACCGCTCCACATTGCCCAATTAGGGTAGATTTCGAACCTCGTATCGAACAG
>CAXBGT010000327.1:0-2696 GCA_963975265.1 uncultured Saprospirales bacterium | reverse complement strand
TAAAGTGATGGGAACTTTTAATCTATAAGGGTTTTCGCTATTTGCGAATATCCCTACAATATTGGTGGTCTTAAAAAGATGGTTTACCATGTGTTGAGCGAAATAATTATTACATAAAAGCTTTGAAGAAGCAACATTTATATAACAATGGGTTTCAACACATTGACATGCAATTGCAGAAGATATTGAAAACTGAAGGAGTGACATTTTTAGTTGATGATCTTATATTAATAGAAAGTTTGTGGTAAGATCATTCCCTTGTGCTAGAAATACAACTGCTCCACACCTATGGTATACTTACTATTTTTAGTCTGTCGGAACGGTAAATAATCAGTAATAAACCCAGCTAACTCAGCCTTGTCTTCATCATACTTAAGCTCCACTATATTAGGATACTTTGTCATTGGGAGTGCTTCCATTTTAGAAAATGGGATTTTGAAAGCTTGCTGAGAATCAATTGTTATCCTAAAGAGACCATCTTGAGATACATAATATGATCTTCGATATGAGTTGTGTAGAACAGGAATCAAATTCGATTTCAGTAGCTCATTTTCTTTTAGAGACTTGATCATTGATTCATTGTCTCTCATGATTGTACCATCGATTGTTGTGGAATCTTTCCATCCCAACTCAGCATCTTTTTGTTTGATTTCTAAGACAGAGTTATCAATTGGTAGCTTTGATTTTCCGTACCACCGAAGTCTCATTTTTTGCCTTCTAGGGTGACCCTCTACATTTTGATGAAAACAATGGAACTGTGGCGTGTCAAGATAAATGTTGTTTACCTGTCTGTCTTCATATGCTTTTGAGAAAGACGCAGGATGCATCAAAATGGATGCACGGATAGCCTCCTTGCCCAAAATTTCGACAGCGTATTTGATTTCGTATCTCATCATTTTGGAAAGAGTATTTCTGATTCATCATCTTTATTGATAAGTCGTTCAACATTGGTTTCTGTGAAGCTTTTTACATTGATGGTAGCACCGCCAAATTCTGGCTTTTTACGATATGCAGCAAAGCCTTGCAGACAATCAGTAAGATTCACATCAGAGACTTCAACTTTAGACAGATCTTTGGATGCAATTCCAATTTTTGCTCCAATAATAGTGGTGTTTTTCACAATAACTGTCGCTTCTTCACCAGCACTTATTCCCTTGTCTCCTATATTTTCTAGTCGGATATTATCCAATTCGATATAACTACCAGAATAGTCCAGGCCATCATTCCCAGTATCAAATAAGTATGAGTTGGTCATAGTACCTCGACAAAAATCACAGTCAAATCCATCTGCAAAAGTATTGTTGATATTGAGTTCATCTATTGTAAATGAAGCTCGGATAATATTGAGTGCGTCTTCACAAAGATTGTTGGATATTGTGACATTTTTCATGTCAACATCAGATTCATAAAAAGTAACGGCACCTGTCAGTTGCCATTCGTTTTCTTCCAATGTATTGAGATCTATGAACGATGTATAACTCAACTTGCAAGTTTCTTTAGATTGAATCACGGTGATTCCTTGTGCTGATTTATCACTTGATTTGAATAGAATAGGGGAGGTGGTCGTGCCATTAGCGGTGAATTCTCCGTAAGTGAGTATATACGCTCCTTTTTGAATGTCAGTAATAGCACCAGGTTCGAATGTCAATTTGTAGTTGCTAGGAACAATCAGCGGCTCAACCAGAAAATGATTGCCCGAATTTATGATCAATTCATTATTGATTAATTGATATTCAGACTCTCTTAATGGAACGACAAGCTTCTCCGAACTACTGTACTCTATATTGAGTGCTCTGTTAGGTTGAGACCACTCTTTGATTTTGGAATGGTAGATCTTGTCCGTATTTGGCAACTTAAAATATACATACTTGTCATCTGGGCCTACTACCATTGTTGAGTAAGTTGGGGGATTATTCTTGGCATTGCTATTAACTATGATACCACTAGACACTATATCTGATCCGTCGTTATTCGATCCTGTACCCACAATCTCTAATGGAAGGCTATGGTAATTAGATACTTCAATTTCCGTATTCGATTTTGGTGATTTGAAGGCCTTCAATGAATTTTCGTTATAAGGAGCAATATTTTTGTGTATTTTTTGTGCTCTATTATAAATGTCATTTATGCCAAATCTATATGTGGGGTCCGTTGTATTTCTTATTATGCTTTCAAGATTTAACGCCTCTAATTGATGTTGATTAACTAAATTGTCGATAAATTCGTAAGAAGAGTACTTTACCAGTGCGGGTACATAATATCTATTAAATTCTGGATCCCTATACAAGTATTTATACATATCATCCCAAGCCACTTCGCCTTCACCTGATTTGAATTCACCAAAAAACAAATCATTATACATTCTTAGCTTGCCAGCATCTGTAAATCCATCATAGCCGATTGGCTCTAATTTTCGAGTGATAGGATTGTAATAGAATCTTAGGTTGTGCCAAATCAAACCATGGTATGCACACAAAACTTCTGAAATTGCAAAGTAATTAGCGAGCAGCTCTATATCAAATATTTCAGAAGGAGGGGAAGATTGATTTTTATAACTATTCATAAGATCTTGGGCTCTCATAAATTGCTCCTTTAACTTTGGAGTCTTAAGCATTTTTGATTCTTTGAATGCCCGTATTTCAGAATTGAACACAGTGTTTTGATGAATATTGTCATTTGTAGAATTGTTATTTCTT
>CAXBGT010000326.1:0-2732 GCA_963975265.1 uncultured Saprospirales bacterium | reverse complement strand
CTCTATGAAATAATTAAATGGCGCAAACCCAAAGCCAAAAGTTAAATATTCCCATTCATATATGATTGTTGGGTCAGCGTTTTCCAAAACAAAAGTATATGTACCTGAAAAGCAAACCTCATCTGGTCCAGAAATAAATACATCTTGTGAATAACTTACAGTAATTTGAAATAGAATTAATATTACAATAAGTTGAATTCTGCTTCCAAAAGGTAGAAATTGTATTGAATGTGGTGTATTTGGTGGTATCATTCCTAAAGTTAAAAATAAGATTAACACTTTTCGGTATAATCTAAAAACTTCACCTCTTGTCTTCCCCCTTTATCTTCCCCTCTATCAAATAAGCCAACTCCAATGCTTTTAAGCCAGCTTCTACGGGAACTGAAACGATTCTGTTATCTCTAATAGCATTATGGAAATCTGTTAATTCATCAACTATTGCATTATTCTCAACTATTTCTGGAGTTTCGATATTGATGATTTTTTTACCAGTCGAAGTTTCAATAGTCATGTGATTACTTGCCTCTTCGTTTGATACCGGTTCCAGTTTTACGATTTGAGTTTCTTTATTCAGAAAATCAAGACTGATATATTCATTCCCTTGAAACATACGTAGTTTCCTCATCTGCTTCATACTGATACGACTGGCCGTTAAGTTTGCAACACATCCATTTTCGAAGGTGATACGGGCGTTGCAGATATCAGGCGTGTCATTTACTACACATACACCATTAGCTTGAACATCCACCACTTCACTATCTACTAGTTGTAGAATTAAATCTAGATCATGGATCATCAGATCCAGTATGACAGAAACATCATTACCTCTTGTATTGAATGTAGTTAATCTATGTCCTTCTATAAATTTTGGTTGCACCTTTCTATCTCTAAGTGAGACTATGGCCGGATTGTATCTTTCAACATGACCAATTTGAACTTTTACATTATGTTTTCTAGTTGCCGCGACTAATGCCTTAGCTTCTTCAATAGTAGTACAGATCGGTTTTTCAATGAATGCGTGTTTCCCTTGATTTATTGCCTTGATTGCCAATTCAAAGTGAGTGATAGTAGTGCTCACAATATCAAGTGCATCCGACGCATCAATTAGAGCTTCTGCTGTATCAAAGATTGGAATTCCATAGGTTTCGCGGACAAAATCCTGTGTCGCAGGATCTGGATCATACACTCCTACCACATCAAAATTAGTACTTATCAAGCACTTCAAATGTATCTTTCCTAAGTGCCCAACTCCTAATAATCCTAATTTGATTTTCTTATCCAACATTCCATGTTCTGAGGATGATTGCAGCCGCAAATATGAGTACAATAAATATAGTAGCAATCGTCAAAGAATGACGCATTTCTTTTACAAATTTCAATATATCCTCTTTATGTTCTGGATACTTTGGAAGTATTTCTGCCTCCATTTTCTTACCACTAAATATATGACTAGAATCAAATTGAACACGATTCTTTACTAATTTCTGGTACACTTTCACAACTCGTACTCTAAAGTAAAATTGCAAGACAAACAATCCTATAAACAGAATTATCAAAATATACATCATGGATTTTCCTACTAACATATTTCTATTTTCCTATGGATATTATATCTGAAAACACTCCTCCTGCCGTCACTTCTGCGCCTGCTCCAGGACCACGAATGATAAGAGGTCGATCATTATATCTTTTTGTTGTGAACACTATCATATTATCACTCATTTGCAAACTATAAAATGGACTATCTGTGCCAACAGCTTGCAAGCTGATTTTCGCTTTACCATTTTCCATACTGGCTATGAATCGTAACACTTTCCCGTCCGATATTGCCCTTTTTATCAATCCCTTAAAATAATCATTTTCATCTTTCAATGTAGCAAAAAATGAAGGGACATCAGGTGCTTGCATGCAGATAGAAGGTAAAATAGGCTCAAGCACAACATCTTCAGGCTCGATCGCTATACCTGCTTCTCTGGTAAGAATGATAATTTTTCTTCTTACATCCGACCCACTAAGATCATCTCTTGGGTCTGGCTCAGTGTATCCTAGTTCTTTGGCTTTCATTACTAAATCATGGAAGGGTTCGGCGCCATCAAAATTGTTGAATATGTATGATAGTGACCCTGACACTACCGCTTCTATTTTTTCTATTTTATCACCACTGTTGATCAACCCTTGGAGTGTCGACAATACTGGCAATCCAGCACCCACATTCGTTTCATATAAAAACTGAACATTGCTTGACTTTGCTGTATGTTTCAAATCAAGATAGTGTTCATAAGAAGATGAAGTTGCTATCTTATTCGGGGTCACAATTGATATGCTAGCACTTAGTATTTCTTTATAAAATTCAGGTACAGATTTACTGGCTGTGTTATCTATGAAAATGGTATTCGGCAAGTTCATCTTCTTCATCTTTGCAACAAATTCACTTGCATTTGCTTTTAGATCAGAAGACTTTATTCTAGACTTCCACTCTACAGCATCTAAGCCGTCTGCATCGAAGATCATTTTTCTACTGTTACTCAACCCAACAATTTTGAGCTCTAAAGCAAGATCATTTTTCAGATACTCTTTTTGATCTTCGATTTGCTGAAGTAATGTACCCCCAATCAACCCTACACCAATTGCAAAGATATTGATTGTCTTTTCTGATGAAAGAAAAAATGAATCATGGATCATATTAAGAGCCTTACTTTCATCACTCTTTTTAATAACAAACGAAATGTTTA
>CAXBGT010000325.1:0-2764 GCA_963975265.1 uncultured Saprospirales bacterium | reverse complement strand
GAAAACAAGAACTAACGGATGATGGAGAAATATTTCCATTCTACATGTCAAAGACAGACTATATGATGGTAGGGGGATTTGATACTATCTACGGATCACCATTTATATGTGATTGGGACTTCTTTTTGAAATTAGAGCTAGCTGGAAAAACATTCAAAAGATCTAGAAAACTGAACTTCTACCACTTCGGTTCAGTAGCAACTAAAAATGGTAAAGAAGGTGAACGATTCAAAGCTAGCGAACAGTCAGCAGCAAATATATTTAAGTATAAATGGGGTATCGATCCAATCCGACACCCAAACAACTCACATAAACCAACAATGAAAAAATTTAAGGGAATTAATTATGAATAAAACAGTTTTAATAACAGGAGTTGCAGGTTTACTCGGATCAAGATTAGCAGATTGGATTATAGAAAACACGGATTACAAAGTAGTAGGTGTGGATGATCTATCTGGTGGATTTAGAGAAAATATCAACAAGCGTGTAAAGTTCTACGAGCAAGATATTAATGATGGGCTAGATAAAGTCTTCAAGAAACATACACCACAGTACGTATATCACTTTGCAGCTTATGCAGCGGAAGGGTTAAGTCCATTCATCAGAAAATTTAATTATCAAAACAATTTAGTTGCAACAGCTGAAATTATAAACAATTGCATTAAGTATGACGTTGAACGATTAGTATTTACATCCTCGTTAGCTGTATACGGTCATGGAGAACCACCATTCAGTGAAGAGTCACCACTACAACCTATCGATCCATACGGAGTAGCAAAGCTAGGGTGTGAATTAGATATTCATATTGCAGGCCAGCAGCATAATTTAGATTGGTGTATCATTAGACCACATAATGTTTATGGCGTCAATCAAAATATCTGGGACAAGTATAGAAATGTGTTAGGTATCTGGATGTATCAATATCTCGACGGTAAGGACCTTACAATTTTTGGAGATGGAAATCAACAAAGAGCATTTAGTTATATAGATAATTGTTTGGAACCATTATGGAAAGCTGCTACAGATGAAAGAGCTTCAAAGCAAGTCATCAATTTAGGTGGGATAAAGGAATGTAGTATAAATGAAGCAGCTGATGCATTGATTGAAGTTATGGGAGGTGGAAAAAAGGTACACTTAGAAGGTAGACATGAAGTGAAGTACGCGTACCCAACGTATGAAAAATCCCAATTCCTACTAGATTATACTGAAGATATTGATATGAAACAAGGCCTTGCAGATATGTGGGCTTGGGCAAAGAAACAACCTACAAGAGAACGAATGTTTTGGAGCGAGTATGAATTAGATAAAGGCATATACTCCTTCTGGAAGTCAGAGTAGAATCTTGAAGCAATATTACTTAATGATGCCGGGAGATACTGAACAAGATGCATGGCTTGAAACTAATTTACTTGGAGAAGATAATGGCTTTGGAGTCTTTTGGAGTGGCCAGGGATTAACAAGTTTGATGGGAATGATAGATACTAAACCAGAACTATTAGAAGCAGTCCAAATCAAAACGGATAAGAATGAAACATTAACAATCACAGAATTCCTAGACGGAATAAAAAAGTTAAAAGTTAGATATGGAAGAACGTAGAGTGAAAAAGGTTAAGCTGACTCATAGAGATCTAGAGGATATTGAGCGAGAGTATGATGTACCTAGAAGGAAGAAAGTCCGTCGTAGAAAACCTAAACGTGATGTAACTGATGAGATGTATGACAAGAGGGAACCAAATGACAAAAAACGTAAAAAAAGCTAGCATTACTAAAACATATCATACTGCTAATGGAGCTCTTATCAAAGGAACTCCCATCCGTATTGAAGAAATAAATACACAAGGTCAGAAGGTAAGAGTATCAGATGATGTAGGTAGATTGTTTTGGGTGGACAAACAAGATGTCCAGCTGGATTAACTGATTGTTTTCTGGCGTTTGAGTATATTTATATATGTACTCAGACTAAACACTAAGAGGAGAAAACTATGTCTTATACAAAGAAACAAATTGAATCAGCTGTAAAATCGAAAGGATACAAATGGTTCGAGAATGGTGACTATAATGTAAATATTGTAGGAGTCAGAAATTCAGAGTTGGATGATAGAGTTACAAACAAATTCGACGATAAAATTACAATCACTTATAAGGAGGATGGTGAGTGGCAATATCATATCTTTGACTGCACAACCGATCCAGGTGATGATTATGTAGATAATCCTTTAGTAGATAAAGGTGTCGCAATTCTAAAACCAGGCCAATATCCAAAATCACATAAACTTAGACTGCATGCAGGTAAATACCTAGCACTAGGTCAACAGAACCTTGTTAAGGTTTATAGAGATAGAAATAAAGATGGTGTTTATGATTTTGACGAATCTACTGTAGATGAAGGTTTATTTGGAATCAATATCCACAGAGCAACTTCAAGAGCAGGTAAAAAATCAACATATGTAGATAAATGGTCTGCAGGTTGTCAAGTAATAGCAAGTAACGATGATTGGCATACATTCTTAGAAATTTGTCAAACAGCAAGAGAGGTGTGGAACAATAATTTCACATATACTCTAATAGAATCAAAAGATATAGAGAAATAAGATGAATTTACAAGAACAGTATAAAAGAATCGGTGGTAAGCAAATAAAGGTAGGAAAAGTTTACGACGATGTATCACATCCTCCATTTGCAAATGAAGCAGAATGGAAAGCGCAGTGGGACCAGAAACTTAACGAAGCTCCAATGGATAAAAGATTTGCAAAGGAATGGGAAA
>CAXBGT010000324.1:0-2822 GCA_963975265.1 uncultured Saprospirales bacterium | reverse complement strand
GCTTATCATCAAAGGAAGGATCGAACATTTCCTTTCTGCATTTGGAGAGCACATCATTGCTGGAGAAATTGAGTCTGCTATGAGCACTTGTTTATCAGGTACTGGGGTTCAGATTACAGAATTTACCGTAGCGCCGCAGATCAATCCACCCGAAGGAGGTCTTCCATATCATGAATGGATCGTTGAAACAGAAGATGGAGCTTTAGAGTTATCATCTTTTGGCAGAATTCTAGATCAATGTATGCAGACAATTAACTTTCATTATAAAGATCTCAGAGATGGCAAGGTAATCACAAGACTAAAGATATCGCCTGTGCCTAGAGGAACGTTTACCCAATATTTGAAATCAAAAGGAAAACTTAGTGGACAAAATAAAGTACCACATCTAGCTAACAATAGGGTAATAGTTGATGATCTTTTAGCCATATCAAAAGATCCTGTTATTACAAGATGATTCAAATTAGCATGTGATAATCTGTTTAGAACAAGTAACTTTCAACTTTCAACTTTCAACTTTCAACTTACAATTAACAACAATCCAACTATTATATAAAATATGCTCTATATCGTACCCACACCTATTGGCAACCTTGAGGATATTACGTACCGATCTATTTCAACGCTTAAAGAAGTAGGTCTCATACTTGCAGAGGATACTCGTACGAGTGGTAAGTTGCTAAAACATTATCAGATTGAAACAACCATGCGTTCGTTCCATGCATTCAATGAACATAAAGTGCTCGAAGGATATATCAATCAGCTCGAACAAGGATTTGAAATAGCATTGATATCGGATGCAGGTACACCCGGAATTTCTGACCCTGGATTTCTTCTTATTAGAGCATGTGTAGAGGCTGGAGTGAAAATCACCTGTCTGCCAGGGGCAACTGCGTTTGTACCAGCAATAGTTTCGTCTGGATTGGCTTGTGACAAGTTTTATTTTGAAGGATTTCTGCCTCATAAAAAAGGCAGACAAACAAGATTAGAATATTTAGCAAATTTTCCCTCTACTTTCATATTATACGAATCACCTCACAGATTAATTAAGTGCCTCAAAGAGTTGTTAGAAAAATGTGGGCCTGAAAGGAAAGCTGCTGTTTGTCGTGAAATTTCAAAGCGATTTGAAGAGATTAATACGAATACCCTTGCTGAATTAATTCAAGATTACGAATCTAGAGATTCAGTCAAAGGAGAAATCGTGATCATCGTCGCAGGAGCAGAAGAATTGACCAAAAAGAAAAAAGAAAAGAATCTAAGTACAAATAAGTACAAGTGAATTGTTGAAATCGTGAATAAATCTGCGGACCTCATAAAATAAGAAGACATGAAATTTAATACGAAAGTTATCCATGCAGGCATAGAACCCGATCCAAGCACAGGAGCGATAATGACTCCCATATTTCAGACTTCTACCTATGTGCAAGCGTCTCCAGGGAATCATAAGGGATTTGAATATGCTCGTTCTCAAAACCCAACAAGGAGCGTGCTGGAAAAAAACCTCGCAGCACTAGAAAATGGGCATAAGGCTATTTGTTTTGGAAGTGGTTTGGCAGCTATGGATGCTATATTAAAGTTGTTGTCACCAGGAGATGAAGTAGTGTCGACGAATGATTTATATGGCGGATCGTATAGATTGATGACAAAAGTGTTTGAGAATTATGGCATCAAATTCAACTTTGTAGACTTAGAAAATGCAGGATCAATCCAAGATCACATCACTGACAAAACAAAAATGGTTTGGATAGAAACGCCAACCAATCCAATGCTTAGTATTATTGATATTGCCGCTGTTTGTAAAGCAGTGGAAGGTTACGACCTTGAGGTGGTTGTTGATAATACATTTGCTTCACCCTATTTACAGAATCCAATTGATCTAGGTGCAGATCTCGTAATTCATTCCGCTACAAAATACTTAGGTGGACATTCTGATGTAGTGCATGGAGCGGTAATAGTAAAGACTAAGGAATTGGCTGATAAACTTTATTTTATTCAAAAAGCTGTTGGGGCAGTACCTGGGCCCCAAGATTGTTTTTTAGTACTAAGAGGGATCAAAACACTACACTTAAGAGTACAACGGGCATGTGAAAATGCTAGAAAAGTAGCTGACTTTCTTTTAACAAATGAAAAAGTGGCAAACGTTTACTACCCAGGATTTGAAGATCATCCTAATCATGAAGTTGCGAAACGACAGATGAAAGATTTTGGTGGAATGGTTTCTTTTGATTTGAAAGAAAATACTATTGATGCTGCAAATTCTATCCTTTCTAAAACTCATTTTTTCGCATTGGCAGAATCACTGGGTGGAGTTGAATCTCTTATAGGGCATCCAGTTTCTATGACGCATTCCAGTATTCCAAGGGCAGAGAGGTTAAAGATAGGAATAACAGACTCATTGATCAGACTTAGTGTAGGAATAGAAGATATAGAAGATCTTATTTCAGATTTAAAAGGAGCTTTGGGGTAAATGAAGTGATTCAAATAAATTTATCTAAAGTTGTTTGTATTTTGGTGGACGGCTTTCATTGAGTTACTTGTTTTTTCACATGTCCATTAAAAGATTGTACTCTAGATTTATCTTGTTCGTACAATAGCTAAAAGTATAATAAGTAATGAGTTTTATATTTATGATTCTTTCTCTTGCCAGTCATAAAGTATTTACAGTAAGGTGATTACGCTACTTGCATTCACTTGCTAACTTTTATAAGTAATTGCAATCTGTTTAACATTTTATCAAGAGAAAATGTTAAGTATATTGATAGATTCGAAATTAAGTATCTATTAATTGTCATTCAGGAAACTAAGTTTGCATGATTGTTGACAAA
>CAXBGT010000323.1:0-2847 GCA_963975265.1 uncultured Saprospirales bacterium | reverse complement strand
TTTATCCATAGTGATATGAAGAAAGCTATGAAGATGGTCCTAGTCCCTATGGGTATAAAATATGAAGTAAATGATAATGGTGTAGTGAAAATCAGTAAATAGACTCAGAATCCTTGATTTTTTCTTCTTCTTATCATCACCTCTCTGATCCAAATAGGAATAATAATAGCGCCACCTATCAAATAAGAATAATAAGTGATTATCCTCCAGACCAATGCTACGAGTGAAGCAATCCCTTCAGGGACATAATCAATATAATATCCACCAAATAAGTACTCTGCCACTCCCGCTCCGCCTGGTGTAGGTGTAAATGCAGTAGTGACGTGCATAGTCTCTCCTCTTGCCATAATTAGCAGTTGATTGTAAAAATCAAAAGGAGTATCCACCACAAAAGCAAGAATTATGCAGTTGATCGCTAAAAATCTAAACACCCATGCCCCTGTTGTGGCAATCATTGCTTTTGTATGAAAACCCATTGTCTTTTGTTGCATCTCTATAGAGGTAGCGACAACATCTTTGGCAGTCTTCTCAAGATCAGATTTAAATCGTTTGAGAATTCCCCACTTACTGAAAAATAAAAGAATCCTTTTAATGGTATTAGGATTCACAAACAAGCCATAGAAGAATACAGCTCCATATAGACTCATAAAGAGAATAACCCCAAAAAAGGTGTATCCAAATCCATCTAAATCAGTCAATGACTCCATGCCTGGTCTGATCATAATGGCACCTAATACTAGATAAAGCAATGGAAGTGAAGCCACAAAAAAGACAGTATCAATCACCATTGAATACAGTACGATAGATACTGTTTTAGCCGTTGATAGTTTTTCTTGAGCTAACAAAAAAAGAGCTACACCTGATCCACCAACACTAGTAGGACTCACTGACGATGCAAATTCCCAGAGTACTATTAATTCCATAGATTTGGGCCAAGAGAACTCTTTATCTGTCATGATTCTCAACCTCCAACTGTAGAACATATGTCGGACCACATACATCATCACAGCCATGAACACCCAGAAAAAACTAGAAGTGCTCCAAGAAATTTTAGAAAGCTCTTCTAAATCCAACTGGCGGTACATCATCCAGCCTACCACGGCAAGGCCTATCATCATAGGAGGAATAATCCTACTCAATCGAATCGATTTTAACATCGAATCATCTTCTATATTGTCTTCCTTGTGATCTACCAATTATTCAATCAATTATACTACCAGTAATGATGTGCAAAAGTACTAACATAAACCTCAATACAATACTTTAAGTTTGTCTTATTCAAGTAATTTTAGCTCCATTTTTGTTTGGTAGTTATGTATTTACTGATGTAAAAAATGAAAAGAGGGCTTGAAAATTAGAAGTACTCTCCTGGTCACTCAAAAATTAAACGAAGAGTTTAAAAACAACCCATTTTCTCCCAAATGATTAAAACTGTACTCAAAAGACATAATAAAAGTATGATATAATAACATATCTACAGCAGGTCCGTAGCCTACCAAAAATCGGTTATTTAGTGTATTTGTAATTTTATAAGTAGGCTCATTTACATATCCAAAATCAAGGTTTGCTCTAAGGAATAATCGCAGATTCATCTGTTTGAACTGTTGTAAAAACATGTACTTACCCCAATTGATATTCTTTTTATACAATCTATATCTAATAGAAGTTTTTGCTAATCCCCAATCCGTGCCATCTACCACATACAATTCATACCCTCTTATTAAGTCATTTCCGTAGCCAAGGCCAGTATTGTTAGCAAAAGCAACTTCGTTTCGGATCAAATTCGTTTTTACTTTGATTCTTCCTCCCCAAATCCACTTTTCCGATAATCGGAAATATTGTTCTGCTCCCGCAGCAACAGATAGATTATTAAAATCATCAAAGATTCCAAGACCCTCTTTAGTGATATTCCCAAAAAACATAAATCCTCCTTCTGGATATAAATTAAATATTCTCTTATCGAAAGTAAAGTCATACTTTAATGCGAAATACCTAAGATCCGTTACTCCATTCAGAAAATAATCTTTGGCTATATCGGATGCTATAAACTCGTCAATACTATTATGGTGGTATTCTACTTTGAAATCATGGAAATGATACACATCTGGTCGATAATTAGCTCCAAATCCAGTGCGAAATCGCCTAAGTAAGATTCGTTCATCGTTGAGTTTTTCGAATACCGTTTTATTGTTAATAGTCGTATACCCTATTTCTTTTTGGTTGGCAAAAAAGATCTCACCAAATGCACCCCATGTCTTCGATATATACGGATAGTTATATTTTAGTTCGTATTTTCTAGTATATCCGTGTTGTATTTTTAGTTTAAGCTTGTCTTTTCTACCGGTTACATTTATATGGTCGACGCTTAGACCATAATTGACTCTATTAAAATCTCTATTTTGATCCGTCCACCATACATTGAAGTTCCTATCTGCCAATTCAAAAATCAACGTGGGATAGATGTACCAATTTTCCTGTAAAGTGAGAACAATATTAGCAGTACCATCTTCGATATTCCATTTGCTGATATTAAGTGTAACCGCTGTAAATAATGCAGTCCCAAGCAATCGCTTTTCGTTCTCTTTCTTCCTTATCGGAAGCTCAGAAGTATATATGGTATCACCTACGGAAAAATCAAGCTCGTTGAATATTACTCTTGGTTTGGTACGTTTGTTTCCTTCTATTATAATTTCTGATACTAGAAAGTAGTCTATAGATTGCGCAGATAAGTTCTCTATTAATAAAAGGAATGAAAATAAGAATAGTATGGCTTTACACATTGAGGTAACTCATTAGCGAATCATATCTTTCTTTAAGGTCGTCTATATATTCATAGTCTGAGAAAGA
>CAXBGT010000322.1:0-2888 GCA_963975265.1 uncultured Saprospirales bacterium | reverse complement strand
AATTTAATAAACTAGGTTCATACATGTATTTGTATGGACCTTTTTTTGGTTGATACAGAATCTGTTTAGTATACTTTAGCTCAAGATGAAAAAATTTGTGAGTGGGAAGAACCAAATTTGTACCTATAATTTTCAGCTTAACCCACAGTGAGCATTACGCAGCGCTGATAGCCCGCCAATGTTGAGTAATTTCATTCTTGGGTTTCAATCTGTGTACTACAGATTTCAATTTTGTGTGCTGTTGCTATTTTATTTTTAGTGTAAGTTGAGGTTCCTTAAGTTTTTGAGTAGGTTGAGAGCATTTTCTCACCTTGATTTCTTCATTTGATTTATCGTATCCTATAGTCGATATTACCTTTTGGGTGTTTCCAATTCTTAGGATTTCATTCCATGAGTGTATTATTATTCCTATTAAGTTTAGTTGGCATCGTATCGTATTGGCTAGCCAATAGTACAACAGTCCAAGTTTGAGATGTGCTAGTGTAGCTTCATAACTTTTGTGATATATAGGTCTCAGGCTTAAGTTTGTCTTTAGTGTTCTAAATGTGCTCTCCACCTCTATATTTGAAATCGGGGATCACCAGTATTTCCCGATAGCAGTCTCGAAGTTTGGGAATCCTATAACACTAAAGCTATCACAAGTTTCTGAGCGGAGTAAAGAGAAATTTATTTTTGACTTAGCCCCTCAAATTGTAATAACCTAATCAGGTTACTATTGATCTAGAATATATTTGCTGTTATAGATACATAATCAAGCAATTATCGACCCCCTTTAGAATCAAAATTTAACCTGTGTCCATAGACTGATTAATATTAATCTGAGAAGTAGTATATACGTAATTGTATGCATCATTGATAAAAAACTTAAGGCGATTTTACTTCAAATAAAAAATGCGAATGTGACTCTCTGCGCTGGTTCGAGATCATATTATACTTATTCTTTTTTGTGGTTCGCTACAAATATTGAATTATCTTAGTAAGATGAATTCATTCAAACTACCATATAAATTTGATGCAAAAATCTTGAAGAATGAAGTTTCACAAATTGCAAAAGTTGATTACTACGACATTCATAACCCATCCGTAGCATTAAAAACTTTGTGGTCAAAAGAATTTATTAAGCCAACTAGTGCTCCAGGAGAACCTGCTATTTTTGGCCCAAATGAATCACTTAAGAGATGCCCCATATTATTATCTATTTTCAAAACATTTCAGTGTCCCGTTGAGACTTTCAGGTTTCATTCACTACAGCCTGCGGCTGTAATTAAATCTCATAGAGATAGCGGATTCAGTTTTGAACATGGTAAGGTCAGACTTCATATTCCTATACAAACTAATGACGCAGTGGAGATTAGATTGGAGGGTAAACTAGTTAGTATGAAGGAGGGAGAGTGTTGGTATTGTAATTTTGATATTGTTCATGAAGTTCATAATAGAGGTAAAGAAACAAGAGTGCACTTGATTATAGATTGTATGGTAAATGAATGGCTAAGTGGTATATTTGAAGATAACGCTTGATTTGGTGTGTTGAGATGTTTGGGAATTGCATAAATGTTAACGGACTCTATTATGTAGGAAGGATATAAATGAAAAAGGCTACCAGAATTTAATCTGAAAGCCTTTCTCTTCCGTTTTCCATTTGACCTTACTCTTTTCAAGTTTTGCAGGTGATGGAGACAATATATGAACTGCAATATCTTCAATTATAACTGGAGACGGCTCTGAGGTAATATTAGCTTCATCTAGCCTACCACCTAGTTCATGAAGTTTATCTGTAAGTATCTTTCCTTGCTTTACATTGATTTTATAGTATTCTATCGAGCTCCAGTTGAACCATATCTGGTCTACTTTTTCTTAAAGAAAATGTTCGTCTCTGCTTTTATCATTTTGCAAAAGTCCAAAAAGATCGTTTCATTTTTTTCTTCCAAATACTTTTCCGTATTTTAGTTCAAATCTAAGCAACAATGACACTTAAAATAGATAAGATTTTCATACTGTTACTTCTATATTTTCAAGTGAGTCTAAATGCTCAACAAGTTGGAATAGGAACCTTGAATCCCAATCCAAACTCCGCCTTGGATGTAGTTTCAACTGATAAAGGTATTCTTATACCCAGAATTTCTGACACCAGTGCAGTTACTAAAATAGATGGCGCTTTGTTTTATCATGATGGGGAACATGCCTTTTATTACTGTCAAGACAATAAGTGGCAACGCTTTGCTTCTGCCCAAAGTCTCGTTGATGCTGACGGCGATACGTACCTGGAGGCATTTAACCATGCAGCCAATGAAGACAGCATTGTCGGTGTATTTAACGGCAATATGCGAGTCGTTATGAAAGAAAACACCAATCAAGATTTCGTTTTTGAAACCTTTTCCGATGATGGAAATTTATTTATTGGAGAGCGAGCGGGAAGCCAAATTACTGGTGATATTTCAAAACCTCCAATCCAAAATATAGGCATTGGCACCCGAGCATTAAAAGAAAATGTATTCGGTTCGAATAACGTAGCACTAGGTTTTGAATCTTTAACCAATTCAGTTGGTGTAAGTGGATCCAATGTTAGCGGAGATGCCAATACGGCAATTGGTTCAAAAGCCTATCTCTTAATACACAAGGTTATTTCAATGTGGCTGTGGGAACAAATGCAATGTTGGACAATGAAGATGGGAGCCGAAATGTGTCCGTCGGTTATGGAAGTCTTTCATCAAACACAAGTGGCATGAACAATACAGCAATGGGTTTTGGAGCATTGGGTGTCAATATTATGGGCAATCATAATACGGCACATGGATTTGATGCCTTACTTTTTAATACCGCTGACAACAATGTAGCTATCGGAGCTTATGCAGCTTTCAACAACAAAGCCAATTCAACCCTAACGGCCA
>CAXBGT010000321.1:0-2954 GCA_963975265.1 uncultured Saprospirales bacterium | reverse complement strand
CGTCTACTCAAGGAAATTGTAAAAGATATAAGTTCAGATCGACTACTATTATCTGAAGAAGTTCAGTTTGATACTTGGGAACAATTGGTAAAAGAAAGAGAAAGGTCCAGAGAGTACTTATCAGAAGGTATAATGCTCAAGCACCTTCATTCGCCATATAAATCGGGGCGTAAAAAAGGAGATTGGTGGAAATGGAAAATTGACCCCTTGACCATCGATGCAGTGATGATCTATGCTCAGCGAGGCCATGGGAGACGGGCAAACATGTATTCTGATTTCACTTTCGCCGTAAAGGATGGAGACAGATTAGTACCATTCGCCAAAGCTTATTCGGGATTAAAAGATGAAGAATTCAAGGAAATAACTCATTGGGTAAAGAAAAATACCCGAGAACGCTTCGGCCCGGTAAGTAGTGTCAATCCAGAATTAGTCTTTGAATTGGCCTTTGAAGGTATTGCCAAATCTACTCGACACAAGTCTGGTGTAGCATTAAGGTTTCCTAGGATCAAGAGGTGGCGGAAAGATAAGCCGAAAGAAGAAATTAATACATTAGAGGATTTAAATGGGATGTTGGCGGAGTTTGGGTAAGGAGAGGTGTTTGTATGAATTGAGAAATATGAATAAATATGATCTATAAATGTTTAAAGAAACAGCTTCAGCCACTAAACCTAGAAAAGGCACCAAGGCGTTGGCAGAAAGAAGAATAAGAAATAATAGCACTAGACTTAATCTATTTGAAAAAATAAAATTTCAAAACGTAGTTAGTAAACTCATTATTAAAACTTATTCATCCACATCATACTCTCTACTGGCTTAATAGTTCGAGTATTATACTTGGCATTCTTTTTCTTGTTATAGTAGTTTTCAATGTCTCCCTCCACCATAAAATAGATCAACTGACCCACAGGCATACCTGCATATACTCTTACAGGATGTACACATGAGATCTCTAAAGTCCAAGTATTACAAAACCCCACATCACCTTTCCCAGCAGTAGCATGAATATCAATGCCGAGTCGACCGATGCTAGATTTACCTTCTAGAAATGGTACCGTTGAGTGAGTCTCTGTATATTCTTCTGTTACTCCAAGATAAAGTGTTCCTGGCTGAAGTACAAAACCGTCTTCTCCGATTTCGAAGTGATCGATTTCATTGTGCTTTTTAGCATCCAGGACTTCATCTTTATAAGTACCTAAATATTTACCGAGATGAACATCATAGCTATTTGTACCAAGACATGTAGGGTCGAATGGTTCTATCACGATGTTTCCATTATCTATCTCCTCCAGTATACGCTTATCAGTTAAAATCATACAATAAAATCTATTTTGAAAAAATTCAGTGACAAAAATAGTAAGTTATTTGAGGTATCAGATTACAGAAGCTAAAGTTTTAATACTTTTGATCGATGCCTATCGAACTGAAAATATCAAATGACCCAGAAATCGAGCTTTCTATATGGAGAGTTACCGAACCAGAATCCTATTTTGAATCGAAACTTGACATTCATGGACCAGAAGAAGAAATCATCGAAAAGTTGAGTGCGCGTAAAAAATTAGAATGGTTGGCTTCGAGATATTTGTTGCATCTTATGTCAGGTCGAGCATTAAGGGGAGAATTTGACAAAGATGAGCATGGCAAACCACATCTCAAAGATTCCGATTATCATGTATCTATCAGTCATAGCAATAATCATATCAGTGTTATCGCCTCCCCTCATTTGGTAGGAATCGACATCCAAAAGTATGTGAGAAATATCAGTCGGATCAGATCTAAGTTTGTTACAGAAGTGGAGGAGAAATTCATCGACGAATCAGACCCTACTCGCATGTTGCATATAATTTGGGGAGCAAAAGAGTCGTTATACAAGGCATATGGTAAGAGGGGGCTGGGTTTTAAGAAACACATTCACGTCCATTCAATAAGTGGTACTAATAAGCAAGGAGCTTTTAAGGGGAAGGTATTGAAAGGGAGTTATGAGAAGGAGTTTGATTTATTTTATCACTTTTTTGACGAATATATATTAGTCTATGCAAAAGAATCTTGTTAGAACAATTTTGGTGCTGGGAGCACTTAGTTGTGCATTTTTTTTTTATAAAACAATAAAAGTAGATCAACCGAAAGTTGAGGTTGAGGAAGAGGTGAATGCAGCTGCAAATAGTTTGCCATCTGACTTCCATACTTTTTATGATCAATTTCATACAGATAGTACTTTTCAGCTGAGTCGAGTAATTTTTCCACTTTCAGGAGTGGTCCAAGTAGGGGATTCTGTTTTGACCCTAGTTGAAAAGCAATGGCTAAAGGATGAATGGAAACTCCACAAACCATTTGACAATCACGGTGGTACTTTTGAGCGAACTTTTACGAATACAGGCGGAATTATCACTGAGACCATAGTAGGAAATGGAGGTATGTTTAGTTTAGAAAAGCGATATAGTAAGTTAGCTGGGGAGTGGCATTTGATTTATTATCAAGGGTTGATGATGCATGGGTAAGAGCAGATTGTTTAAGAAGCAAGAATGAAAAAGCTCTTTAGAATAGGAAAAGGAAGGGGAAACGACATTGTAATTCGAGATAAAGATTGTTCGGATCTTCATGCAGAGATTGCGTGTGAAAGAGGTTCTTGGGTTCTAACTAACCTAGAACAAAGCAAAGCAATTTTGGTAAATGATGATATAATCCAGTCACCAATAAAATTAGCCAAGAACAACAGAATAAGAATTTGTGATCAAACGATCTATTGGAGTAACTTTCTATGTGAAGGTGAAAATCAAGAATTGAAGTTGATAGATTTCATTTCATTTAATACTTAAATTCTCCGATGCTTGCGTTGGGGTCATAAAAAAGATGTTTTTGCATAAAAGCGCCTTATCACAAAAAAGATCCGATTTCCGACCTTTAGGTTGGAAATTTTTTGGTTAATGCTCCATCCGCTTGCGGAGGGGTAGTCAAAA
>CAXBGT010000320.1:0-3000 GCA_963975265.1 uncultured Saprospirales bacterium | reverse complement strand
ATATTCCTAATATATAACACAACAAAAAAAAATATGAAAGTTGGCTATGTAATTTCAATGTTTATCTACTTGACAATAGTCCTTTCAAACTGTAAAGGAAAGGATGCTAAAACTAGCACTTCGAAATTTACAATGAGAGAAGATAGTGAATTGACCCTTCTTATGAGAGACATGTTTGAATACTATGATAGTCTCAAAGTGAATATAGAAAAAGGTGAAATACCTGAAAACATTAAAGACTTTAACGAGATATATTCTGCGGTTTCGACAGAACCATCTAAAGCGGAAAGTGAGTTATACAAAGTAATGGCTTCTGTTTATAAGGAGTCGGCGGATCGGTTGAAAAATAACGAAATTGATATGCCAAAAGCTTTTAACCTTATGGTAGACAATTGTATGAACTGCCACAAGCAGATGTGTCCTGGTCCAATGGTTAGGATCAAGAAGTTATATTTGGAAGTTGAGGATTAGGACTTCGGGCTATTTTGTTAATTCTGCAATAATATTGATTGATGATCGGCAGCCTTCTTCTATGAGGTGGTATTCACCATTTGCGACTGCGTCTTTGGTAATCAATTTGGATCCCATACCTACGCAGGTTACTCCAGCATCAAACCATCCTTTAAGGTTTCTCCCGAGGAGGGAACAAACCTCCTGGAGGGAGGATAAATATGTTTATAATCAAAATATATTAAAGAATTAAATGTTAGAAAGTTGAAGAAAGGCGAAAGTATTATTCGTGTGATCTCGTAAATGGACAAGTAATCTGATTAAAATTTGATCAATTTTAGTATTACATTTTGCTGCCAACAAATACACTAAGGTTTCTTCTTATTATCTTTGAAGTAACTTAGAATTAAATAATCATTGTATGAATATTATTAATGACCTAAAAGATCAATTGCTTAATTATTATGATAATATAATTGTGTTTTTACCAAAGATGGTACTTGGTTTGGTATTGGCATACATCATTTACAGGATATTAAAAATTTTCGAAAAAAGAACTCATAAATATCTTGATACAAGGACGGAAGATAAGTTGATGGTTAATTTTTTTGATGGATTGATGCATGTCACCATTATTATTATATCGATTTTTATCTTCCTGTATATGATAGGACAAACAGGTCTTGCATCCGGTATATTAGGTGCGGCAACAATATCTTCAGTGGTTATTGGTTTTGCATTTAAGGATATTGCAGAAAACTTTCTGGCAGGAGTCATCATGGCATTTAGTAGACCATTTAGAATAGGAGATTATGTCCAGACTGGCGCAGTTGAGGGTAATATAGTAGAGATGAGTATCCGAGAGACCCATCTTAAGACTGCAGATGGAAAGGATGTATATGTTCCAAATGGTCAAATTATAAAGAATCCCTTATACAATTATACAATCGATGGATATCTAAGGGGTAATTTCACTGTAGGTGTGGCATACGATTCCGACGTAGAAGCAGTAAGAAAGACTATTCTTGATGTAGTGCGTTCTGTTCCTGGTGTATTATTAGAGGATAAATTACCAAGAACTCATGTCACTAAGTTGAATACCAATACAGTAGATATAGAGGTACACTATTGGGTAAATACATTTGATAAAAGATACTCTGGACTAGAAGTGAAATCACAAGCTCAAGCAAAAATATTAAAAACCCTCACCGATGCTAAAGTGGGACTTCCTGCAACCATTATTGAGCTTATCGACCTTACAGCTAAATCCGAAAAATAGAACTTTCTATTACACTTGTCAATGATTTATTCTGTCCCTGAGTTTGCTACTGCATTCGCTTCTTTGCATGATAAATACAGGGTCATAATTTCATACATATGCTGTTTTATTTAATACGAAGTGTTGAAATATCGGAATATTGTATTTATATTGTCTTGAAATAAGAAATATAAATTTAGTAAAATGACTATTAATGCAAATTAAAATTAACTCAACCCGAACGTTAGGAACGAACAGTATCAATCATATAGAATTATTGTTAGAAAAATTTCAATGGGCTATCTTGCCATATTCAATAACAGTAAATATTGATAGTACTTTGAAAGATGTTGATGATAAATTGTACGTACAATTAATCGCTTACTTTGAAAAAGAGAAGAAGTCATTTATAGCTGATGCTACCACAATGACGGATGCATTGAAATCTGCAATGGCTATGCTAAATGGAAAGCTTACTCCTACTCAAGTGTCAATGAAAAGGAGTAGAGGTTCGATAAATCAAGCAGCTTAGTGATAATTAGGGATAGTGATCTGGTAATTCTATGTTTTCTGTTGTTTTGGAGGCTATAATCTCTTGTCAACAGCTCGTAAAACGTTAGGTATTCACACGACTAAAGTCACGGATACTGATCGCGGTAGATCTGGAATCAAGTCTAGTGCCACTGGTTCAATTAATGGTAAATTTATGACGCTTTTACCTTTTTTTTATATTGTCTTTTTTAGCTAATTACCGAACCCTACATTATTGAATACTATTTCAATTCCGTCACCAACTCAGGTTTCTTGACCTGCATCACAATAAGGTCACCCCATTTTTCAACTTTGCCTTCGAAGCACAACTCTTGGTCAGTATACTCAATAACCGGGTCGAATGGATAATTGACCAACTCTTCTTTACGGATCATAATAGAGAATATCTGGTTCGGATACTTTTCATCTAGATTCAGCCATGCATGTCCTTTTCTACTAAATCTAGTGTCTACTACTGTACCGCAAACGGTGACAACATTGTTTGACTTGGCTTGCTTGATTCCAGTTGTGGTATTGAAGTGCATTCGTGGTAGTGAATGTTGTTTGATTGGCGTGGCATTTCCGTCCCTTATATTCTGAAACCAAGCCTCTTCGTCATAGGAAGCTTCTACTGCTTCATCGATACTAGAAAAATAGTCGTACCCGGTAATTTCCTCTAACTCATCCACAGATAGCGCATAGTAGCTCGGTGGATTGTCTAAAGATTTATTATCCATTATAAATGCAATCGATCTTTGATT
>CAXBGT010000319.1:0-3020 GCA_963975265.1 uncultured Saprospirales bacterium | reverse complement strand
AATTTTGGCTAATGCTCCATCCGCTTGCGGTGGGGTAGTCAAAATTTAGGATCTTATTTAGTTTAAGAAGTATACTATTTTTCAGGATTAGGTTTTTTTGCGAAAAATAACCCTATCACAATAGCATTATGACTCAAAATAATTCTATGCTCTCAACATACTTTCGCATTACAAGAAGGTGACTTATTATCCAATGATATAGAATATGGTCCCTTATGTGATGCAATCGAAATAAATGAAAGTAGGATGTCCAAGGAGCCAACCTATCTCGTGAAGACATGGTCATTGAAATAGGTGGCGTTGCAAGTGAAAGAGGCCACAACAAATGTTGTAAAAATAGTTAAATTTTAAGCATCCTTAGATAAGTTATTGGATGTAAATGTCAGGCCAAAGTGTTGGTCGGTAGGACTAATAAATATAAATAGAATCCTCATAATACTAGCAAAACGACCTGCTCAATCATTACTGGGCTGAAAGTCGGATGCTGTATTTTATTTTTGAGGATACATATCTATTGTGTTGCATTGGTCTATCAAGCATTCAAAAGTGCAAATGGTGTATTACAACATTCAATATATCTTCTATGACATTTGTGGATCCTGATATAAAGGAGATTTTTGGGATTTGGGTTGGCAATCAAAAGAATCTAGACGAAGATATATCAGAAGGAAGGCCAAGGCATAACCAAGTGGAATGTCAAGATCGGAAAAATGGAGTATTGTTCATGATTATGAGAATATGATTCATTGATCTCTTTTTTATTAATTCAATTCTGCTGTTAGAAATATTTCTTGAAGGTCTTCAGCAATCGGAAACGATTTAAGTGCTGGGACATCTGCTCCACCTGGATTACCAACAGGGACTTTGCCCACAAAAGACTTGACGCCACCGAAGATTAACCTTGGAATTTGCCCTATAATCTCTTTGCCACTTTTGATCCTAATGGCAAACTGCAACATTTTCCAGTGTACATATGTATGAGCAAATGGGTATCTTTGGCCTATAATATGGGCTCTTTCAAGATGGTTCCAAGCATTCATCAAATTTCCACTTTGATAATTGGTTTCAAATTTAGTTAGCTCTTTATCAAAGTGGCTTCTGAGCTTAACTGGCAATTTTGTATATGTTTTGATGTCATTAATCAAGTTTAGCTTAACTCAGTCCACTAATCACTCCATTATCATCAATGTGCATGTGTTCACTGGCTGGTGTAGCCGGCAGTCCAGGCATTCGCATCATTTTTCCTAAAATTGGAATAATAAATCCTGCACCCACAGCATATTCGAATTCTCTCACCTCGACTTCAAAGCCAGTCGGTCTTCCTAATAATTTATCATTATCAGAGAAGGATTTCTGCGTTTTGGCCATACAAATAGGCAGTTCATTTAATCCTAATTTATCAATTCTCCGAAGATCGATTAATGCTTGTTTGCTGAAAATAACTTCTTTTGCGCCATAGATTTTTGTGGCTATAGTTTCTATTTTTTCTTTTACTGAACTCTTCCAATCGTATAGTGGCATAAAGTGATTGACTCCACTGTCGATGACTTTCACAACAGCTTTTGCAAGGTCTTTCATTCCTTCTCCTCCGTCTGCCCATCCTTTAGCAACTACGGCATTTACACCGAGTGCTTTGCATTTTCCTTGGACAAACTTTACTTCTTCTTCTGAATCGGTTGGGAAGGCATTGATTGCTACTACAGGATTGAGTCCAAATGCTTTACAATTTTCTATATGTTTTTCTAGATTAGCGAAACCTTCAGACACTTTATCTATAGAAGGTGTATTGTACTCCTCTTTTGTAGCTCCACCATGATGCCTTAGCGCTCGAATTGTTGCCACTAGCACCAAAGCTTTCGGTTTTAATCCAGCTGATACACACTTGATGTTTAAGAATTTTTCTGCACCGAGATCAGCACCGAATCCAGCTTCAGTCACTACGTAATCAGAAAGCGACATCCCCATTTTAGTAGCTATAATCGTATTGGTTCCTTGAGCAATATTGGCAAATGGCCCTCCATGAATTATTGCAGAATTTCCCTCTAGCGTTTGTACTAAGTTTGGTTTGATTGCATCTTTAAGTAAGATAGCCATTGCATTTTCTGCTTTTAGATCACGAGCATAGATTGGTTCTCTTTGCAGTGTATATCCTATGAATATATTGCCTAATCTACGTTTCAGATCAGCAAAATCTTCTGACATGCATAAAATCGCCATCACTTCAGATGCAGGAGTTATATTGAATCCATCTTGCCTTGGGACACCGTTGGCAGTTCCTCCCAGACCTATTACGATGTCTCTTAGTGCACGATCATTCATGTCCATGACTCGCTTCCATACGATGGTACGTGGATCAATGCCCAGGTTATTGGTTTTACTTTGTATGTTATTGTCTATTAAAGCTGATAATAGATTGTTAGCCTTTTCTACAGCTGAAAAGTCACCAGTAAAATGTAAATTAATATCTTCCATTGGGACAACTTGTGCAAACCCACCACCAGCGGCACCCCCTTTTATTCCAAATACTGGACCTAATGAAGGTTCTCTCAACACGACTGTTGCTTTTTTACCGATTTTGTTCAATCCTTCGGTCAATCCTATCGAAGTGGTAGTCTTTCCTTCTCCAGCTGGTGTAGGGGTCATAGCTGTGACAAGGATCAAGTTAGATTGTGCTATTTTTTCTGGATTCAAAAATGATAGAGGAAGTTTGGCTTTATACTTTCCATACATTTCTAGGTCATCCTCTTGAATATTTAGATTCGCAGCTATCTTCTTGATGTGATGCATCTCATTAGATTGAGCGATATCGATGTCAGTTCTGTTGTGAGACATACTTTTGTCTTTATTTTGTGTTTTACAAATGCTTAGGTTGCTCCAAAAGTATGGATAGTTTTTTTATTGGTATCAATTGTAGGCGTTTTCTTTTATATATTTGGAAGACAACCCCAGACGAAGACTTTGATTTAATACTTAAATTCTCCGATGCTTGCGTCGGGGTAATAAAAAAGATGTTTTTGCAT
>CAXBGT010000318.1:0-3060 GCA_963975265.1 uncultured Saprospirales bacterium | reverse complement strand
CGATAGATGGAGCTATAGATCAGAATTATTCCATAACGAATACTACACCAGCTGACCAAGGCAGCTACCAATTAGAAGTTGGAAGATTCAATTCTTGCAAGACTTTCAGTGATGCTATTGAGGTTACTATAAAGGGGACAGGAGAAGTGCTCAACTTCGACGGGGTTGATGATTATATCAAAATCCCTTCAGGATCACCTCATTTTTATACTGTAGAAATGTGGGTCAAGTTTGAAGATGATTTTGCCCTGCAGAGTTTAATTGTTGGCAGTGATAATTTTAACACAACAGAAGTACATACCAATCAATTGCTTACAGATGCGGATGGGTATCTTATTCATCGAACTTTTACCAATACAATACATGAGATACAATCTTTAGCCCCAGTTGTACCCAACCAATGGTACCATGTTGCCATCAAAGCGGGTGATCAAATGCCTGTTGAGATGTTAATCGATGGAGTACTTCAAGGGAGTGTTCCCAATTCTGGTGATTTGTGGCAAGGTAGTGTTCCTAATAATGATCCATTATGGAATGGCCAACAAGCATGGTTTTTAGGTTCCAAAACAAAAGTCATCATGTCATCTTCTGATACTTATAATTTAGGATACTTTAAAGGTGAGATGGATGAACTGCGGATATGGAATACAATGAGAAGTGACTCACTTATTGTAGCACATAAGGACTCAGAGCTGAATAATACTGGACAAGCTGGATTAGATTTTTATTTCAGATTTAATCAGGGATTAGCGAATGGTAACAATGTGGATCTAGTTTCCTCCATCCAACTGCCGGACTATAAAAATCAGTCAAGTTTGGTGCCCTCCTTAACAGATGTAAAAATGTCTGGGTTTGCCTTTGAAGGGGAAACATCGAATTATTCTGATTGCAGTCCAATCTCAAATCCTGAACTTGAATATACACTGGACACGCTAAATGGTCCAGCCCTTCATATTGGCCAAGCGCTTAATTTTAATTTAGAAATTACAACAGGAGACACATCTGAAATAGATTTTCAATGGATTTTGGATGATCAGCCGATTGTAGGAGCTAATGAGCCCTTTTATAGTGTTGAGAGCACAACCATGGATGACTTTGGTCAATATAAATTAGCTATTTCAGATATGTGTGATCCCCAATACCTGGATACGTTATTGGTTACGGGATCTCCTGATACTAATTTTTGTTTTATAGACATTGCCAATCCAACAAACTATCCGGACAGTACCAAGTATGTTTTTTGCAATAGTGCAACAGATGGATCAGGTCTATGTGTTGGACCAAGTACGGTTTCTGGCTTTCTAATTAGTAGAGGATACTGTGGTATAAATGATATAGAATATAAAGGTGCTGAAGTAGTAATGCATATTCCCCTGTTAACATCGCAAGTCGTTGATCTAACTTTGAGTAATATCCAAGCGGATGTAGATATGTTCCTTTTCAGTTCTGACTGTAATGTTGATAACTGTTTTGGCTCAAGTACGAATCTTCAAAGTAATAGTGAATTCATCAGAGCAGCGCTACCAGCTGGAGATTATTATTTGGTGATTGACGAAAAACAACTTTTTGAATCTACGGCAGGAAATGACAGCTTGATTTTAGACATAGAAATGTATGACAACAAGTGTAGTTTTGCAATACCCATAGCTTGCGGTGATGCAATAAGTGGAGATACCAATGCAGGATCGAATTTCATTGATCAATACTGCGATTCCAATGGATATTCTTCTTTGGAACAAGTATATGAGATTGTATTGAACTCTCCTCAAACTATAACTGCTGCCTTGTCAAATCTCTCCGCTGATCTCGATCTATTTCTATTGGATAGCTTGTGCAATGAGATCAATTGCCTTGCCTCATCAAAATTGAACGGGACACTCGAAGAATCTCTCATTTATGGAGTACAACCAGGGACCTATTATATAGTAGTCGATGGCAAAGATGGTGCAGAAGGGACATTTGATCTTTCTGTCTCATGTGCACCCTATTTTATGGCAACCATAGATGAGACCGATGCTTGGATTGATTTAGATTGGTCTATAGATAAAAAAGTTTGTGTGCCTCAGGATACAGGGATTATCGTCCGTTTGATTACTACTCCGAATACTATTTTATACGAGGAAGAATATAATACTGCTGCACTCACTCCTGATGTTATTACTGGTACTTTTCGTCATCTGGTAGGGGATAATCATAGTAGACAATATGTGCTTAGAGTGTACAATAGGCTCAGTAACAAAACCTTATGCAATGAAGTGAAAATGGGGAGCACGCTACCATTCCAACAACCAGAGATTATATCAATATCTCAAGCAGAGTCCCCTGATAGCATCAAGCTGGTCTGGAGAAATCACTCTCAGTTATCTGATGAATTTAGAATCCATCGCGATGGGAATCAAATTATCAACCTTATTGATGGATATACAGAAGATAGTTTAATTGTCACCTATATTGATCGTCATAATATCGATAATGAATCAAGCATAGATCAAGCCAGCACGTATAATTATTGTATCGAAACGTTCAATACAACGTTGAATCTTGCCTATGCGCAGGTATGTGGACAAGGAACAACATATGATGTCGATTTTGCAGCGACCGACGGAACCCCAAGCGACAAAATAGCTTTGACCTGGAATGATATTTCGGCATTCAGTGATGGAATTATCATCAGAAGAAATGGCATCCAACTAGAAATATTGAGCCCAAATGAAACCTTCTATAATGACCTAACCCCAATCTATGGTACGACTGCTTCATATGAAATAGCTTTATTGAGAAATGGACAAGAATTCATCAGAATTCAAGATGATGGATATAGTGAGCCGAATGGTATGGTTTCAGGTAGGGTTATTACTGCCGAAGGATCTTATCCAGTGCAGCAAGCCTCCGTATCTCTATCAAAAGATACACTCATTCAAAATGTACTTACATCAGTCGAAATTGCTAACACGGTAACTGATTTTGCTGGCAAGTTCATTTTCGAGGATGTGGTATATGGTCTGTCTGCAGATTTTTTAGTTTCAGTTGAAAAAGCAGGTAGCGATATAACTCCAAATT
>CAXBGT010000317.1:0-3075 GCA_963975265.1 uncultured Saprospirales bacterium | reverse complement strand
ATATACTGATTGATAAAACAGAGTTAATTGGAGTTAATTCTATAGGGGCATTATCCCTAGCTTTAGAATCACCATTAGAAGATATTAGTTATCTCAAAATTAGTTTGGCACAAACTGAAATGTCAGATTTATCAAATGTGATATTCGATCAACTTGATTTTGAAACCGTGTATAATAATCATGCTTTGGCAGGAGATTTAGAATCAAAACTATTCTTCCAAGATGACTACTCTGTTGATAATGATGAAAATGTAGTCATTGAATTTTCTTATACTCATTATGGGAAGAGCTTGGAGATTTCTTCAACTGCAACAACGTCCTCGACGAAGTCCTTTGCTTATAATAACAATGATGGATATATCGATTTTAACAATAGCCAAATAGAGGCTTCCGCTGATCAGTTGTATGATATTGCAAATGAGGTAACCGTAGCTTTCTGGTCCAAAAATATAGTGCACGAGAACCCAACAAACACAACAATAGTTTATGGTGAGGATTCAAATAACAATAGACAATTGAATGTTCATCTACCATGGTCTAATAATAACGTGTTTTGGGATTGCGGGAATGATGGAACTAATTATGATCGAATCAACAAGAGTATTGATCCTGAACTCTTAACTGCGCAATGGAATCACTGGGCATTCACAAAAAATGCGGTGGCTGGCAATATGTCTATTTTCTTAAATGGAGAACTTTGGCACTCGGGTACTGGTTTAACAAAACCTATTGATATCAATGATCTTTTTATAGGCGCTTCAAAGAGTTTTAATGTAGCATATTATGGAGGCATTGATGATTTTATGTTGTTTGATAGAGCTTTGAGCAGCGAAGAAATTCTAAAAATTATGAATGTGCGACCTTCTCCAGAGGATGCCTTTTATCTAAATTTAAAAATATTTTATGATTTTGATGGCCTGGGTAATGATATTGTGAACGATCAATCATTAAATAACGCTCATGGACTGATCAAAACGGATGTAACGAGACGACAACATAGAGGCGAAGAAATATTTAAAGGATTCAATTTGTCAACCATTAGACCGGATGTTACGCTCTATTCTGGAACTTATGATCGAACTAATGAAACCGTTACCACAACCGATTCATTGGTGAATTCACCTACATTGATCATGGAATATGAGGTTGTTGGGTCGGACCTTTTAAAAGTCGATGAATACTACTTCTGGGGAGGATACCAAGTTTTTGTCTATGATCAAAATGGAGAATTATTTGATATCTATGATATAGAAACTGATGGGCTCATCGAGATAGAAACTTTGACTTATTATCAAAAATTTCCAGCGAAGTTCGAGTTGTTATCTTTTGTGACGCCTTATGGCATTGGATTGGATTTTGGTTTAGATGGCAAAACATGGATTTTTGATGTTACAGATTTTGGTCCGATTCTGAAAGGGAATAAGAGGCTTCTTATGGATAAAGGTGGTCAATGGCAAGAAGATATTGATATTCGATTTGAATTTATTTCAGGAACTCCCACAAGAGATGTTTTGGATATTGAGCAGGTATGGCCATTACGATCTAATAATTATGGACAAATTTCAACTGATCAAAGACTAGAACCTAGGATTGTGAATGTGGCACCTAATGTTGAGCAGATGAAAGTCAGAGTGGCTACTACTGGTCATGGGCAAGAAGGGGAGTTTATTCCTAGACTACACCATGTGAATATTGATGGAGGAGCAAGAGAAATAGAATGGCAAGTGGTAACAGAATGTGCTTTCAATCCTATTTATCCTCAAGGGGGAACTTGGGTTTATGATAGAGCTGGGTGGTGTCCAGGTGCTCCTACAGACCTACAAGAGCATGAAATAAAATCCTTTGTAGATGATCAAACAGAATTCACTATTGATTATGGTGTAAACTTCGCAACAGGTGATAGTAGATACATCGTGAATGTACAATTGACTAAGTATGGAGAGGCCAATTTTTCAAATGATGGGAGTCTAAAACAAATAGTATCACCATCTGATTATGTCGAATATGGAAGATTAAATCCTATTTGCGTTGGACCCAAAATTATCATCGAAAATAATGGTGCCGAAACGATTACCAATATGAAGATAAAGTATGGAGTATTGGGTAAAGCAGAGGAGGTGTATGATTGGACAGGGAACATCGAATATCTAAAAGAATTGGAGATCGAATTGCCACACATTGCTCCTGGTGTTTTTTCTCAAGGGAGTTCATTTTTTGCTGAATTAGTAGAAGTTAACGGTGGTGAGGATGAGTATAAACAGAACAATAAAAAGGTCAGTAATTATGAGGTTGTCCCCCATATACCAGGAGATATTATCATAAATATGAGAACAAACTTGGCATCCAATGAGACTAAATGGTACTTAAAGGATGAAAATGGTGTAACCATAAAATCTAGAACGTTTGGATTGAGTTCAAATACGAACTACTTAGATACTATACCTAACCTTAATGGATGTTTTTATCTTGAAGTGGTGGATTCTGGACAAGACGGTATTTCATGGTGGGCAAATAATGATGGCAGTGGATTTATTAGAATGCGAGGTGCCGGCGCAGGTTGGAAAACTTTAGAACCAGATTTTGGTGGGGGTTTTAGTTATGCATTTACTACAGGAGATATTGTAGATGTGTATGAAATAGACCCAGTGTCAGTGGATATTAATGTTTATCCTAATCCTTCTTCAGGATTATTCAATATTGAGCTTCAAGGAGTGAAATTTGCACAAATACATGTGTATGATCAGATTGGGAGAACGGTGATTTCTCAATTGAATAAAAACCTAGATCAAAACTACGATGAAGTGCAATTTAATCTGTCTGAAAAAGTGCCAGGGATTTATTTTGTGGTAATTCAGAGTAATAAAGGGCGTACTGTGAAAAAGGTTATTTTGGAATAGGACGCTTATTATTTCAGAGAGATCAGCGTATTTATAAAGGATAGAATTTTTTTGAACTTCGAGAGGTGACCGAATTATGTCATGTTATTCGTTCAAGGATCATTTGGTGGGTTCTTGGTGTAGTTACACTTTATTTTTTCCTTGGTGTTAATATTCCTAGCTGTAGATTTATGCTCTA
>CAXBGT010000316.1:0-3173 GCA_963975265.1 uncultured Saprospirales bacterium | reverse complement strand
AAAGTGATGGGAACTTTTAATCTATAAGGGTTTTCGCTATTTGCGAATATCCCTGCCGTTAGAGTTCACAGATTTTATTTCTACTACTTTTGTTGAAGGAGCATGAAATGTTGAGTTGAACTACAAAATTCAAAATAGGAGAACTACGAAAAGTCCATTCCAAAGTCGAAATCTAATTCATTCAGTTCTTCTATGTCGTCAAACAAACCACGTTCTGCGGTGAATGCTTTCTGATCCACCAATGCTTCTGGCAGATCATTAAAAAAGTAACTTTCTATTATTTTTCCTTTATCACTTTTATGTCGGAGTGCGGTAATTGAGTTCATCTTACGAGTGATATGTAAGTGATTTTTTGCTCTGGTGAGCGCTACATATAATACACGCCTGTCTTCTTCCACTGCTTCCTCTACACCCATAGACCAAGCTGATGGATACACCTTTGGAGATACATCTAAAACAAATGTCGTATCAGCTTCCAGTCCTTTTGCTGAGTGAACTGTAGAGATGATGACCTTGTCTTTGTTAATTGTCTTCTCTATTTTCGACTGCTTTAATAGAGGTGAATTATTGATGGAGGTACTATTATCTAGTACGCATTCTGCAATAAATTCTCCTAGATTACTATAGTTCTCCGCTAGTTTGGCAAGTACTGGAAAATCACCTTGCCGCTTTGACTCCCAATCTCCGGCATACTTAGAGGATAGCAGGTCCTTCATGTAAATGTAACTTTCTTCTACTGCCTTTTTGATGTCATCACCAGCTCTGTGAACTTTGGTCAGGGTTTTGACGATCTGATCATTAGATTTAGAATGATTTTTATAAAAGAACTCGATACATTCTTCTACATTATCTTTAGCGATCAACTCTGCGATGTACTGACTCGCTGTCACTTCTCCTATCCCTTCCCATAACGTAAGAAATCGAACCCAAGCAATCTCGTCTGTATGATTATTTACAACACGAAGAGCACTGAACAAATCTTTGACATGGGCTGACTCCATAAAACTCCTTCCTCCATATGTAACAAATGGGATCTTCTTCTCAATAAAAACTGCCTGCAAACTGCGGGTATAATTTTGAGACCTTGATAAGACCAAATGATCCTCGTATTTTTTATCTTTCAAAGTGAAATTATCAATAATTGTGTCCGCTACATATCTGGCCTCATCCCATTCATTGGTGACATTGATCAATATTGGCTTTAATCCACTGCCTCTTGCCGCCCTCAGCTCTTTATTGTATTCTAATGGACTATTCGAAAGTAGCCAATTAGATATATCAAGAATTTCCTGTGTAGAACGATAATTTTCTTCTAATAAGATTGTCTTAGATTCTGGAACCCGTTTCTCAAACTGATGGATATTCTTAAAGTCGGCTCCTCTAAATGAATAGATTGATTGTGCATCATCACCCACACAAAACAATTGACTTTGGTCTTGGAACGGTTTTAATAATTCCCATTGTAATGGGTTAGTATCTTGCATTTCATCAACCAGTAGATGTCTATACCTTTTAGAGATCACAGCTCTAGCTTTCTCATCCTTATTCAATCTGTTTGCCACCAGTGAAATCATATCATCGTAATCTAGATATCGCCGTTGGCGTTTCTTCATTTCATAAGTCTTCAGGATTTCGGCAACATCTGGCTTTATGACTGCCAACAGTTTTTCTACTTCTTTATCATGCTTATCATCTAGGAGTTTCTTTTTAATGGATTCACTAAGATTTGTTTTAGTATTTCGCCCATAACTATATAGGTCTAAGAACTTTTGAGGTTTTATTCTCAGTTTTGCATATTGAGTTTTACGATTTCCACATATCATCTTCATCAAACTCAGTTGATCATCACTGTCGATTATCGTGAAATTTGCTGTTCCAAAAACGTTAGGATAATTGTTGATAAGCTGATTGCACCAAGAATGAAAAGTGGCACCGTTGAGTCCTTTCGCAGAGTCTGAATCCATACCAGATTTTATTCGGGTAACGATCTCCGCTGCAGCTTTTTTTGTGAAAGTTACAATTTGAATATTGGCAGGACTTATACCAGAGTTTAGAAGATACTTTGCTCTTGCTATAATCGTTTTAGTTTTTCCTGTACCTGCACCAGCCAACACAAGCAAATGTTTGCCCTCATATTCCGCTGCACTTTTTTGACTCTTATTCAAATTGTCCATGGTGGCTATTTTAATCTCTATATGCTATGTATTCGTTCAATGTCAAAAGTTCGGCTTGTAGATTATTTATTTTCTCTACCAGTACATTTTCTGTATGCTTTGCCGCAGAATCTTGAATGGATATAGCCGCTAAGAACTCCCAGACTTCTAATATCTCTCTTCCAGGCATTGTGAAAGTCTTGTAATGTGGGTTGTCTGATTGAAGATGAAATGCTCCTTGCTCGACTTTGATGATCCGTTTGAATACGATTCCCTCATCTCTAGATACGACGATATATCGGCTACCAAATTTCACATCATTGAAGCTTGCTACATACTCACCTATGACATAAGATCCATCGATAATTGGAGGCATAGAGTCTCCATTAATTGGGAAGGCTCTACAGTTTTTAGCTTGAGGGAGAAACGGAAGATATAGATGCTCTAGGTTTTCTATATATTCGGGATCACTGTAACTTCCTAGGTAGCCTGCACTAGCGTTATGAGGAATTATCTCTATTACCCTGTCACCATTTTTATCAACCTGGATGGGCATTATCATACTACTCTGACTGATGATTTCTTCGTAATTATCATCTCCAATAGCAACAGTCAGTAGCAAGTCAACGGATATCTTAAAGTAGCGAGATATACGAAGCAATACTTCTATGCCTGGATCATGTATCCCTTTTTCATACTTTGCGAGATTGGATCTACTCAACATCAAACTCTCTCCTAGAGCAACCTGAGATAGATTTTGCTTCTTTCTTAGAAACTTTATATTATTTGCCAATTTATCCATTGTTCGTATTTGTCACACATCAATTAATCGATTATGTGACAAATGTACTCATTTTGACTAAATTTGTTATCTTTTATACAATGATTTGTGGAAAAAGCAACTGTTCATTTAGATATGAGACGGTTTTGTCACTTGTAAAAAGTAACTGGGAAACGTGAGATAGTCGTATTAAGATCGTAGGCAGGAGCCTACGACCAACAACAGTCATCGTTATGTCC
>CAXBGT010000315.1:0-3176 GCA_963975265.1 uncultured Saprospirales bacterium | reverse complement strand
CCAACTTGGTCATCCTAATTATTTGAAATGTTCACGAAATAAATCTATTATACTAATTGTAATGCATATAACATTAAACATATGAAAAATTTATTTATGACCTGACATGAAATAGTTTATTTTAAATTAAATAGCACATTTCGAATATTATTTTGGTCTAGAATGTTTTGAATAAAAAAAAGCGACTTTAATTTTGATTGACTTATGCCTTCATTATAGTTGTCTAGTCAGTTAGGGAGATAAGAACAAAAAGCACTTTCCTTTATACATGTTAGAGAAAAACCTAAATTACCATATCTTCGCCCCGTGGAGAATTTAGAGAGACTCCTGGAACTCTATCAGGAAGATAAAAGAACAGATCAAATAGCTTCGCATGTGGAAGCGTCCACACCTGCCAGAATCATGATTGATGGAATGGTCGGTGCTCAGGATTGCTTTGTCCTGGCGGCACTATTTGGAAAGTGTGGATACAGTCAGATATTCATAGCAAACGATAAAGAGGAGGCTGCATATTTTCAAAATACGCTCGACCTTATCATAGAAAAACCAAAAGTCCATTTCTTTCCGGATTCATTTAAGCGGCCCATGGCGTATGAGGAGCTCAATAATATGAATGTCCTTCAGCGTACTGAATCTATCAATCGAATCAATCAAGAGGATGGAGAGGGACAGATAATTGTCACATACCCTGAGGCAATATTCGAAAAAGTAGTTGATCCTAAAATACTTGATAGCAATAAGATTGTAATCAAAAAAGGAGAGGACTTAGATGTAGATACCATCATTGAAATATTGGTTGAATATGGTTTTGAGCGAGTTGATTTTGTGTATGAACCTGGTCAGTTTGCCATACGTGGTGGGATAGTAGATATATTTTCTTTTGGTAATGAATGGCCATACAGAATTGAATTGTTTGATGAAGAAATAGAAAGTATCCGAACATTTAATCCTACAAATCAACTAAGTCTTAAGAATATAGAGCGAGTATCTATTATCCCTAATATAAATAGTGGATTTAAGCAGAGTGAAAAAGTGCCCTTTTTCAGTGTGTTTGATGAGCGCACTGTAGTTTGGGTAAGAGATTTTGATATCCTTTTGGATAAGCTAGAGATGTGCTTTGATAAATCTGAGAAGTTCGCTGCGACCATCAATATTAAGACAGATGAAGAGCTCAAAAAAGTATTTGACGAACGAGCATTTATATACCCAAATGAGGTAATGAATAGCCTCGAAAAATATAATATAATCATCACTAAAAAGTCTCAGATCAAAATTGATCCTGGTGCTAAAATAAACTATAATACAAAGCCACAACCCTCATTCAATAAGAATTTCAAAATGCTTATTGACAACCTTGAGGAGAATGAAAAGGTAGGACTAGAGACATTCTTATTTACCGATAGTGCAAAGCAGATAGAACGTTTCTACTCTATCTTCGAAGACTTGAAAGCTGAGGTGCTCATCCATCCGGTGAATAAGTCGATCTACGAAGGGTTTATCGACAGGGATTTGAATATTGCTTGTTATACAGATCATCAGATATTTGAGAGGTTCCATAGATATAAACTCAGGAAAGGTTTCACAAAGGAACAGGCTATGAGTCTCAAGATGATTCGAGAATTACAACCTGGAGATTTTGTGACTCACATTGATCATGGAGTTGGGAAATATAGCGGACTAGAGAAGATAGAAATCAGTGGGAAGACCCAGGAATCAGTCCGATTACTCTATCAAAACAATGACATACTTTACGTTTCAATCAATTCGCTTCATAAGATTAGTAAGTTTGTAGGTAAGGATGGGAAGCCACCAAAACTTAGTAAAATCGGTGGCGATGCTTGGAAAACACTCAAGCGAAAAACCAAGAAAAAGGTCAAAGATATAGCCAAAGAGCTAATCAAACTATATGCAAAACGAAAGGCTTCAAAAGGACATGCTTTTCCAACGGATGGATACATGCAAAATGAACTAGAGGCTTCATTTTTGTATGAAGATACGCCGGATCAATTGACTGCCACTACCGATATGAAAGAGGATATGATGGCTGAAAATCCAATGGATCGATTGATTTGTGGTGATGTGGGATTTGGTAAAACAGAGATAGCACTTAGAGGTGCATTTAAAGCTGTGGTAGGCGGAAAGCAAGTGGCTATTTTAGTACCGACAACCATTTTAGCATTACAACATTATAAGACCTTTAATGATCGGATGGAGGAATTCGGTGTGTCTGTAGATTATCTCAATCGATTCAAAACAGCTAAACAAAAGAAAGAGATATTCAGGAAAATGGCTGATGGCACTCTTGATTTAGTAATAGGTACACATGCATTGCTCAACAAAGACGTACGTTTCAAAGATCTTGGTCTCTTGATCATTGATGAAGAACAAAAGTTTGGAGTTGCAGCAAAGGAAAAGCTCAGGAATCTAAAAGTAAATGTAGATACACTAACGCTTACAGCTACTCCGATTCCGAGAACATTACAGTTTTCGTTGATGGGTTCTAGGGATTTATCCATAATTCGTACTCCGCCACCTAACAGACAACCCATTCATACCGAAAGAAGAATATTTAATGATGAACTGATTCGAGAATCTATCTATTATGAAGTAAATAGAGGTGGGCAGGTATTTTTTGTGCATAATCGTGTGAAGAGTCTTCCTGATATGGCTGCCATGGTACAGAAACTATGTCCAGATATTTCGGTACAGATTGCTCACGGTCAGATGGATTCCAAACAGATGGAAGAACGTCTGGTTTCTTTTATTGCTGGTAAGTTTGATGTATTAATATGTACAAATATAATCGAAACAGGTCTTGATATAGCTAATGCAAATACGATCATCATCAACAATGCACATCAATTTGGAATGAGTGATCTACACCAATTGAGAGGTCGTGTCGGACGGTCGAATCGAAAAGCATACTGCTATCTTTTTACACCACCATTGTCAGTATTAACTTCAGAAGCTAGGAAGCGAATCAAAACATTGGAGGAATTTTCAGATCTTGGAAGTGGATTTCATATAGCGATGAGAGATCTTGATATTCGAGGAGCAGGTAATATGTTGGGTGGAGAGCAAAGTGGATTTATCAGTGATATTGGATATGATACCTTTCAGAAAATACTGGAAGAAGCAGTATTTGAGCTGAAGGAAACAGAGTTCAAGGATGTTTA
>CAXBGT010000314.1:0-3231 GCA_963975265.1 uncultured Saprospirales bacterium | reverse complement strand
GCTTACAATTTCACCCAGAGGTTTACCACAGTCTTTGTGGAAAGGACATCTTAAGCAATTTTATTCATAAGGTAGTTAAATGTAAAGCGGATTGGACACCTGCTCACTTTGTCGAGGATACTGTTGCTTCTCTCAAAGCCAAGCTTGGCAATGATAAGGTATTAATGGGACTTTCTGGAGGGGTAGATAGTACCATAGCGGCTACGCTTATTCACAAAGCGATAGGTGACAATCTATATTGCATATTCTTGGATAATGGCCTTTTGAGAAAAGATGAATTTGAACAAGTTTTGGATTCATACGAACACATGGGACTGAATATAAAAGGTGTAAGAGCTGGCGAAGAGTTTTTGTCGGAACTCAAAGGTGTAAGCGACCCAGAAAAGAAGAGAAAGATCATTGGTAGAGTCTTTATTGAAGTTTTTGAAGCAGAAGCAAAAAAGATAGAAGGTGTAAAATGGCTTGGGCAAGGTACAATCTATCCGGATGTGATAGAATCAGTGTCAGTTCATGGTCCGTCAGTTACCATAAAGTCGCATCATAATGTAGGCGGCTTGCCAGATAAGTTAGATTTGAAAATTATCGAGCCTCTTAGAATGCTTTTCAAAGATGAAGTAAGAAGAGTCGGAACTGAGATGGGTGTGAACGATGAGTTAGTAGGAAGACATCCTTTCCCTGGCCCAGGTCTGGCTATTAGGGTATTAGGACCCATTTCTGAAGATAAGGTAAAACTTTGCCAAGAAGCGGATGCAATATTTATCAATAATCTAAGAAAACACGGATTATATGACAAAGTATGGCAAGCAGGGGCAATCCTCTTACCTGTACAGTCGGTGGGAGTAATGGGAGACGAAAGAACATACGAATTCACTGTTGCTCTTCGTTGTGTAAACTCAGTAGATGGAATGACTGCCGAATGGAGCAATCTACCATATGATTTTCTAGCAACAGTCTCCAGTGAAATAATAAATCAAGTAAAAGGAATAAATAGAGTAGTCTATGACATCAGTACCAAACCTCCTGCTACAATTGAGTGGGAATAAATCGGCTCTAAGGAGTTTTTTCAACCTGTTTTTTATGGTGGCAATAGGCTTGTTGCTGACATCTTGTGGAGGCACAGATAAGGCGACCAATCGTACTTCGAAACGGAGTACATCAAAGTCGACCAATGGAAAGAAGGTTACAAAAATCAAGAAGAGGAAGGAAGTTAAAGAAATCGAGTGGACCGAAGCCAAAGATGATAGCAAACCACCGATAAAGGAGCCAGTAATGACAAAACTTGGCTCCGCGGAAATTATCAAAGAGGATATTTACGATATTACATATTTCATTCCTTTTGAGGCTGGTGAATATGCAAATTCACAATCAGCATCTGACAGGTTCGTTCAATATTACTCTGGATTATTAGTAGCAACCGAGATCCTGGAAAGAGAAGGAGTAAATCTTAATATCAATGTGGTTGATGAAAAGAAAAGAAAATTTGAGGATATATTACCCTTATCTGTTTCTCAAGAGACGGATGTTATTGTAGGACCATACATGAGAGATAATCTTAGGTTTGCTGCAGAAGTAGCTGCCCAAAATCAGATCCCACTTGTTTCTCCATGGCAAGCTAGTAATACAATAGCAAAGGATAATCCTTATTATGTTCAACTAAGACCAAATCTTGACGAACATTACTATTCTATATTCGAGGACATAAAGACAAATTACGAAGACCTAGAAAACGTTTATATTCTTGGTCGCTTAAATAGTCCAAATGATAAGGATGCTAAAAGAACAAACAAGCTGCAAAAAATGGCTAAGGACGTTTGGGGAGAAAATGATGAGCATCATCTAAAAGAATATATGCTGATCAAAGATAGTATTGACATGGGAGTGACGGCATTTGATAGCGTATTTGTAGAAGACAAAACAAGTGTAATGATCATACCCAATTGGTCATTTGAAGATGAAGCTTTTATTTACGGAGCACTTAGGAGACTGAGCGTAGAGAAGGGAATGTCCAAGGTGGTCGTTTATGGAATGCCTATTATGATAGAATCTGATAAGATCAATTTCGATTATTATAATTCGTTGAATATGAAAGTGGCGCGATCTAAGTTCGTAGATGAAGAAGATGGAGATGTAATTCGATTCAAAAGAGACTTTGTAGCCAAATATGGTGCTCTCCCAACAGACGATGCTTATGAAGGATATGATAATCTCATGTATATTGGACGTAACCTTAATAAATACGGTAAGAATTTTCAGTTTTTCTTAAATAAGGATCAAGGTTACTATTTACAAGCGAAATATAACGTGGAACCATCCAGAGTAGATTCGCCCGATGATAGAATGGAAATGATCAATTACTTCGAAAACAAAAATGTAGATATCATTGAGTTTAAGAACAATAGATTTGCCAGAAATACAAAATAGATGGCAATAGACTTAAGTTTGATCACCGAAGCTAGAGCTGAGAAACTCAAGACATTAGCTGCCAATAGACAACAAGACCTAACGGTAATATTAGAGAATATTTATGATCCTCATAATCTTGGTGCAGTACTAAGAACCTGCGACTCAGTAGGAATAGCTGAAGTATATGCACTCTATACAATCGAGAGTCCAGATGAGCTAAAAAAAATCTCAGGCCATAAAAGCTCTTCAGGCTCTAAAAAGTGGGTTGATGTTCATGTTTTTGATAATGCAGAAGCCTGTTTTAACGCTGTAAGGAAGAAATACAACAAGATTTATGGGACTCATCTAGGAGCGGATTCAGTTGGATTGTACGATCTAGAACTTGACAAATCAGTAGCGCTCCTCTTTGGTAATGAGCATCGAGGAATGAGCGAAGAAGCACTCGCTTTGGTAGATGGTAACTTCATCATCCCTCAATCAGGACTGACTAAAAGTCTCAATATATCAGTGGCATGTGCAGTCTCCCTCTACGAAGCCAAACGACAAAGAATCAATGCTGGAATGTATGGTCAATCTTTCGATGAATCGAATCCTCATCACTCAGAGTTATTTGAGAGGTACGTGATTAATTCTAGGCCGCTGAAGCCTAGTGAGAGCTGAATAATTAATTTCACAAAATATACAAGTCGCCTTGTTTTGGTTAGACTATTAATACTTAAATTCTCCGATGCTTGCGTCGGGGTCATAAAAAAGAGGTTTTTGCATAAAAACGTCTTATCACAAAAAAGATCCGATTTCCGACCTTTAGGTTGGAAAAATTTTGGCTAA
>CAXBGT010000313.1:0-3345 GCA_963975265.1 uncultured Saprospirales bacterium | reverse complement strand
GATTGCTTCTGAAGAGCTAGAAGATTTCGTACAGCTTGACCCTGTTAAAAATAAAGAAGCCGAATATATTGTGGTAATGGACCCTTTGGACGGTTCTTCTAATATAGATGTAAATGTGTCGGTAGGTACGATCTTCGGTATATATAAAAGGAAAAGTGATTTCGCTGGGCCATGTGACATGGGTGATTTTTTGCAAAAAGGCACTGAACTAGTAGCTGCAGGATATGTGCTCTATGGTACATCAACTATACTGGTATATTCAACAGGAAACGGAGTGAATGGATTTACACTAGATCCAAGTATTGGTGAGTTTTGCCTCTCACACCCGGACATGAAAATACCTAATAAAGGTAATTATTACTCTGTCAATCAAGGATATTATCTAAAATTTGATCTTGAAATGAGAAGGTATATAGACCACTGCTCAGACTCTAATTTGAGATTGAGGTATATAGGAAGTATGGTTTCGGACTTGCACCGAATTATGTTCCAAGGGGGTATTTTTTTATATCCTAACACTCGGAAGTATGTAAATGGAAAATTGAGATTACTTTATGAGTGTAACCCAATGAGTTTTATTATTGAGCAAGCTGGAGGAACAGCAATAAATACCAAACTCGAAAGAATACTTGATTTAGAAGTATTAAGTATTCATCAGCGATCCACGATAGTAATTGGAAGCGCAGATATGGTGGAAGAGATGAAAGTATTTGTAGAAAGATATAGTGCGGTACAGATATAAATTAGAAATCACACAGGGCACCATTGAGTCTGAGCCACTTTTCTTTTTCTTTGTAATCTGGCATTATTTGACGTACAATATTCCAGAATTTGGTTGAGTGGTTCATTTCATACAAATGCGCTAGTTCGTGTACGATCACATAGTCAATTACATCAAAAGGAGCGAACAATAATCGTGTCGAAAGGTTTACATTTGATGCTGTAGAGCAGCTGCCCCAGTTCGACTTATTGTATTTAAGATTGACGGATTTTATTTCCTTATGGAAGCATTTATCGTTTATTTCCATAACTCGCGCAGTTACTTTTGGTAAGAAAAGCTGACCACACACTCTAGAGAGAAGTGATTTAACCATTTTGTCTTTCTCAATGCCAGTTATTGCATTAGGAAGTGACAGGTCTATTGATTTTTTTTTCAGATTATATTTACCACTACCTGATTGTCTATTTTTATAAGTGATAATGATAGGGAGAGATTCACCGTAGATAGCTATATTTGGAATTTCATCATAATCCTTTACTTTATATTTATTTAAAGCATTTGGATTCTTTTGGGAGTGACCTTTGACCCATTTTACTGCATCGGCAAAGTGTCTTTCGCGAGCACCACCAGAAAGGGAAGAGGGTATTCTCAGGTTGATACATGATCTACCAAAGGACACCCTCACGCTGTTTCTTCGCTCTATATGTACTTTAAATGGCACTTCTTGACCATCAATATTAACTATTTGGTTGAAACTAGCCATTCGTTTTTTCCCAGTCTTTCATAACATCTACTAATCGTTGCACTCCGTCTTTGGACATTGCGTTGTAGATAGAAGCGCGAAACCCACCTACCGAACGGTGCCCAGCAATTCCTACAAGACCAGCCTCCAAGGCTTTTTTAATGAATGGATCTTTGTGATCTTCTACGGTAGGGAGAAAACATACATTCATAAGCGAGCGATCCTCTTTTGCCGCACTTCCTTGAAATAAGCCATTTCTATCTATTTCATCATATAATAAAGCTGCTTTTTCCTCATTATACTTTTGCATAGATTTTATACCGCCGTTTTTCTCCAACCACCTTAGTGAAAGCATTGATACATATATAGCATATACTGGCGGAGTATTAAATGATGAATCCTTATCAATGTGTGTTTGATAATTAAGCATAGAGGGGAGTGTCCTATTTACTTTATTGAGAACATCTTTTTTTACAATGACCAAAGTTGTTCCTGCGGGGCCTAGATTTTTCTGAGAACCTGCGTAGATGAGGTCGTATCTATTAACATCAATAGTTCTACTAAAGATATCAGAAGACATGTCAGATACCAACCTAACATCTGTCTCTGGACAGTTGTGAATCTGAGTACCATATATAGTATTGTTACTAGTTAGGTGTAAATACCTGTGGTCGGGGTTGATAGTATACCCTGTTGGGATATATGAGTAATTTTTGTCTTTTGATGAAGCAACGACATCAATATTGCCAAATAATTTTGCCTCTTTGATGGCCTTTGAAGACCACGAACCTGTATCTAAATATGCAGCACTTTGTCCTTCACCAAGTAAATTCATTGCAGACATATAAAACTGGCTACTTGCTCCTCCAGTTAAAAAAAGCACAGCGTAGTCATCGGGAAGGTTCAGTAGGCTTCTAACTCTTGTTTGAGCTTCATCCATTACTTCAACGACCTGTTTACTTCGATGTGAAACTTCTAATATGGAAAGCCCCATACCCTTGAAGTCACCTATTGATGCTTGTGCCTCTTCTAACACTTCTTTAGCCAGAATAGCAGGTCCAGCATAAAAATTTACTATATCCATCTAATTTATAGTTTGTAAAATGTAATTATAATTCTGCGTCAAATATCATGATTATTATTTTAATACTTCATGCTTGATATTGAAAAAAGTATTTTATAAGTAAGAACGCGCCTTTACAAAGGTTGTTCACTAAAGAAACAAAAGGATTACGGTGAAATAAATATTTGAGTAAGGTTGTTCTATGAACTTTGAAAAGGGAGGAAGCTAACATGCAAATCGTTCCCACTCTATAGATTCTATATCTTCAGTAATGCCATAATATGATCTTAGGTGTGGATCTGTAGTTTTTGAATACCAACAATAGATAGAATTATGTATTACGAGTATGGTTGAGGATCATTAATAGCAGATTCCATTTATAGAACGATACCTACTTACTCAAAACAGGAGAAAAAGTAGGGGTGAGACCCGCAAATTGCAGCTGTTTTGTTCCTGCCTTCCAACTTAAACTGCCTTTTCAATGCTCATAGTGGTTGATAAGCAACGACAAGCAATAGTCACTCAACACATTATCCATGTCTAAGACCATCTATGCAAATAAAATTTTGTTTGGCGTCAAATTTACAGGTTTACTCAGTATTTCATGTGCTTTAAAAATTAATGTAGTACTTATTATAATTTTTTAATTACCTAAAATGCTGTAAACCAAAATGCTACAAACCGAGCAAAAAAAAGATTAATTTTTTCTCATATTTTATCACCTAAAGTTTGGTAGTTAAGTAAAAAGCGTGCTATCTTTGCATCCCCTTACGAAAGGAACGTGACGCTAGAGTTACGGAAACTGGACGGAAAAATAGG
>CAXBGT010000312.1:0-3360 GCA_963975265.1 uncultured Saprospirales bacterium | reverse complement strand
ATTCCAGACGCTTGCGATTTGGATTGTACAGTTACTTCTAGTTCATTCAACATAAATCCTTTGACCCACTCAGGTGCAGGATCCTCTTCTACTACGTTAAGCTTTCCAGCAGGTAATATTGATGTTTCATTCACAATAAATGAATTGAATGCTAAAACAAATGGAAAGCCAAATAAGAAATATATTGACCAAGTAACTGTTACTTATGTAGATGGTAGTGGTGGTACGGTTCAGGAAGGTGTTTACAGTGGAAATAGTACAGCTTCTGCATCTATAAATATTTCAGGAGCAGTCCAATCTGTTACATTGACGCTTGAAGATGGATTTGATGGTAATTCAGGGAGTACTGTTATGTTCGTATCGATGACAAACGTCTCATCGTGCGTTCCAACTGGAAGCACTATCAGTGTGTCATCAATTGATGCTCAGGCATTATTTTATCCAAATCCTGCCAGAGAAATATTGCACGTTGAACTAGATAAAATTGTTGAACATGCCAAAGTAGAGTTGGTTGATATTATGGGACGAATGATTTATTCTAAAGAAATGAACAAAGAACAATCTTTAGAAATATCTTTAAGGGATTTGACTTTTACTCAAAATGTCTTTTTTGCAATTATAAAAATAGATAATGAGAGCCCTAAAGTTGAAAAAATAATATTGCTGAAATAATATTGCTGAAATTTCTAATCACAAAGATGGAATCGTTGAAAGGCGGTTTCATCTTTTTTTATTTATGTTGTGTCTATACGAAATGATCGGGAACACAGTGAATAATTTCCTAATAGCGGGATGCAATCGCTTGTGAGTTTTTGATCAATATCACCTATATAGGTGACCACTTAAATCTCAGAACAACATAATTGAAAAATCTCTTTCCGAAAAGGAACTCCTCCTCAAAGAAATTCATCATCGTGTTAAAAACAACCTGCAGGTAGTATCTAGTCTTCTCAGCCTCCAATCAGAATATATAAAAGATGACTCCGCGCTTTCCGCTATCAATGAAGGTAGAAATCGGGTGAGGTCCATGGCACTTATACATCAAAACCTTTATTCCGAAGATAATCTTACAGGAATTAATGTGAAGTCCTACTTAGAAAAATTGATCGAAGGACTATTTAATAGTTACAATATCAATAAAGACAAAGTTACTCTTGGATTATATATCGAGGATATTGAACTAGATGTGGATTTGGTGATACCTCTTGGACTAATCGCGAATGAGCTTGTCACTAACGCTCTCAAACATGCATTCACAGAGCAAGATCAAGGAAAAATCATAGTAGCTCTTAGTACGGATAAAGATGGGCTAAAATCCACAGTCAAAGACAATGGAAAAGGAATCGAAACTACTCTAAACATAGAAGAAATGGAATCATTTGGCTTTCAAATGATCTATGCATTTAAAGAAAAGTTACAAGCCGAACTGCTGATTGAAAATAAAAATGGCACCTCTGTAAATCTAATAATTAAGGATTTTCAAAAAAATAAATGATGGCAAATAGGATTCTCATAATAGAAGACGAACCACTCATTGCAAGAGACCTTAAAAGAATCATAACTTCATATGGATATGAGGTGGCTGGGATTTGCTATAATAGCGATAATGCCTTAGACGTACTATCAAAAAAGCACTATGATCTTATATTATTGGATATACATCTACAAGGATCCCAAAATGGTATAGAACTCGCCCATATTATCAATAAGAACCATAAAAAACCCTTCATTTTTATAACCTCTTTTGCTGACCGACATACATTAGAGCTTGCCAAAGTTACTATGCCTGTAGGTTATGTTGTCAAACCTTTCAATGACAATGAAGTATTCTCCGCAAAAGAAATTGCTACCTATAGAAACAATCAGACTGATGATACCGACAATCAACTAACCATAAAAAAACTAAATAAAATTGCTCAAAAACCACTAACAGAAAAAGAATTTAAAATTATTGAAGGTATTATAGACGGAAAAACAAACATTCAATTATCTACCAAAAATCAGGTTTCTCTGAATACTATTAAAAAACATATAAAAAACATATATGGCAAGTTAAAAGTACATTCAAAACCAGAACTAATCACCAAGATTTTTCGCAAGGAATAAAGGAGAAGGAATGTTGGTATGAGAATACATTCTTGAAGTCTAACAGAAGAATCATAATCATAAAAAAGCCTCTATCGATTACTCGACAGAGGCTACATATCATTTTAAAACCTTTCAGTTACTTATAGAGAGATCATCTTCTTGGTAGCAACTATACCATTGTATTCAAGTTGATAGTACATGATGCCTTTTGCATTCATATTTGCATTATCAAGTGTTATTCTATTCACACCTTTAGTATATTCACCTATTGTATTGTAGATCACTTTTCCTGTGATATCAAATACATTCAATGTTACATTACCAGTTTCTGGCAAGTTGAAAGGTATCGTAGTGAATCCATCGAATGGGTTAGGTGTATTTTGGAACAATTCAAATTGTACTGCTACATTTGTATACTCTCCTCTTACATTGATTTCTACTCCGTCAACCTCTAGTGAAGATGTGTAAGCTTCAGCATTAGTGATTGTTGATGTAATATCGATTGCATCACTTAACTCATTATTCGTATTTGCTCTCATTATTACTGTGAATAATACTTCATTTTCATCCGTTGAAAACTCAGTAGATGTATTCCAAGAGATAGTCATAGCTTCATCTTTGTTAAAAGCCGCTACATTATCATTCGTAATATTAAGTGCTCCAGCTTTCACATCTACAAGTTCCATACCCGCAGCTTCCAAAGTGAATTGGAATCCTACCATGTCAGTGAAATTATCTGCAGTTACTGGGATTGATACAAGATCACCCGCTTTGTAAGTCACATTGTCTACATTAAGTGAAAGTGCATTGTTACTTCTTGTTGTCGAAGTGTTATCTCCGTTGAAGTTATCAACGGCTGCACTGTTATTAACATCTCCTATCTTCACTCCTACGAAGTTATTACCACTTAAGTTCTCGTTGTTGTAGTTTAAAATCATGATCTCCTCATTGAATGGGAATGGATCAGTGATATCATTGAATGTTTGTGCAGCATCTACAAATCTCCATGACTGGTTATTTGAAAATTCTGTTTTGATACCCAAGATCAACTTTCTCAATTCAAGTAGGTCAGCAGAAGTTAACTTTTCACTTCCATTTACATCCCCAGCTATTACTTTATACGGAGAATCAAGTTCCTGTAACCCTAGTATGTGTCTCTGAACTAATACAAGATCAAGAGTTGATACACCATTTGAGTGATTCGTATTTTTCTCAGCTTTAATTTCATACGTTATTTCAATTTCAGGATTAACGAAGTTATACCCTCCACCA
>CAXBGT010000311.1:0-3362 GCA_963975265.1 uncultured Saprospirales bacterium | reverse complement strand
AGATACTTTTTACGTAAATCAGGGTAGACAGATATCTCTAATTTTTCTAAAGCGGAAGTGATGGGTCTTGCAGGAGCATTGAAGGAGAATATAAACGGTAAGATTGAAGTCCAGGTATATACGAACGATGGGAAGAGTGCTAAAGAAAGCAGTTCACTTTCTGATACTAGGGCAAATGTAATAAGAGATATGTTAGTAACACTTGGTGTAGATGAAAAACAAATATCTGCAAAAGGTATGGGAACTGCAGATGCTGAGAAGGCTAAATACGGAAAAGTTGACATCGTAATAAAGTAAGTGGATTGAAGCAGTTTGGCGATTTCGAGATTTAGGCAGTTCTGCAAAACGACATCAACATATCTGGCTTTTGTACAAAACAGTAAGAATGCATTTCATCTGGAATTTTGGAATTAGCTTACATAATTCCTTTTTCCTAAATTTATATTGATAGATGTTTACTAATGTAGTTTTTTGGTCTGTTTGTTTTGCGATAATGGGAGGGGTTTTAGATATTTGGAAATAAGGATAAACAACAATTTTTTGATCTATTCAGTATTTTAGAATGTAATTTGGAGTATGTCGACAATTGATTTGGAAAATAAATATAAAGAAGAATTTAATTTCGAATTTTGAGATTCATGAATTTTAAGTAGGAATGGTAAAACAAATTGGTCTACATTTGCATTATACAACAATAGAAAATAAAACAACATAGTGAACAACATAATTATACATACACATCATCATTATACCTTGACCGAGTCGAGCCTTTGGTGATATTGTAGTATTTATATACATAATAATAATCCTGCTTGATTCATTTCAGGCAGGATTTTTTTATGCCTGATATCAATAATCGAGCTTAGTAACAAAACAAATATGATAAGAATAGCAATTCAAAAATCTGGTAGACTGTATGATGATTCAGTAGAGCTCTTACGAAAATGTGGGCTGAAAATCGACAATGCAAAAGGACAACTTAAGGCAAGAATAAAGAATTACGATGCAGAGGTATTTTTCTTAAGGAATAGTGATATACCTCAATATTTAGAAGATGGTATAGTGGATCTTGCTATCATCGGAGAAAATGTGATCACAGAGAAACAAGCTGATATATCCTCTTTACTTGGATTAGGTTTTTCTCAATGTAGATTGTCAATTGCAACACCGAAAGGTCTAGCGTACGAAGACATCAGTTCACTAGAAGGAAAAAAGATAGCAACCTCTTATCCTAATACGCTCAAAGACTTTCTGGCTAAACATGATGTAAATGCAGAGCTACACATTATATCTGGTTCAGTAGAAATTGCGCCAAACATAGGATTGGCAGATGCTATTTGTGATTTAGTGAGTAGTGGTTCTACATTGTTTAAAAATGGATTGGTAGAACAAGAAATTATCCTTAGATCAGAAGCGGTCATTGCGGCGAATACAAGATCAGTTTCTGAAAAATTTGAAGCTATCGATGATATTCTTTTTCGTGTAAGGGCAGTTCTCAAGGCGGAAGAAAACCGATATATATTATTCAATATTCCTGATGAGAAGATAGAAAAAGTGTCTTCAATACTTCCAGTGCTAAAGAGTCCAACTGTTCTGCCTCTTATGGAAGAAGGCTGGAGCTCAATGCATACCGTGATCAATCAGAAGGACTTTTGGAGCGTGATATCGCAAATTAAACAAGAAGGCGCACAAGGGATCCTTGTATTGCCCATCGAAAATATGATACTATGATTGAGAATGTATTGATAGAACCCGAAAGAGAAGAATACCCAAATTTGACTTCTCGTCCGAAAAAGGATGTTTCACAAGTAGAAGCACTCATAAAAGAGATCTATGAACAGGTAGTTGAATTCGGTGATATCGCCTTGGTTGAGTTGACAGAGAGATTCGATAAATGCCGAGTAGAAAATCTATGTGTTTCAGTTGAAGAAGTAGAGAATGCATCCGTATTATTGTCTAGTGACCTTAAGGAAGCAATAAAAGTAGCGAAAAGGAACATAGAGAAATTTCACAAAGCTCAGATAAGCAAGCCACTATCCGTTCAGATTTCTACTGGCATTGAGTGTATGCAGAGGTCAATAGCAATCGAAAGGGTAGGGATTTACATTCCTGGTGGTACTGCCCCCTTATTTTCTACTGTTTTGATGCTTGCTGTGCCTGCAATTCTTGCCGGTTGTCAAGAGATAATACTATGCTCACCTCCCAATAGTGAAGGGAACATACATCCTGCAATATTATGGACTGCCCAGCTATGTGGTGTTTCTAAAATATTTAAAATTGGTGGAGCGCAAGCCATAGCGGCTATGAGCCTGGGTACTGATATTGTCCCAAAAGTTAATAAAGTCTTTGGTCCAGGTAATCAATATGTGACTGCCGCTAAGGTCTATGCGCAGAAATATGGCGTGGCTATGGATATGCCAGCGGGCCCCTCAGAATTACTGGTTTATGGAGACCTGACTTGTGTTCCAAAATTTGTTGCGGCCGATTTACTGTCTCAGGCAGAGCATGGAATAGATAGTCAAGTAATTCTTGTAGCCTCGAACGCTGAAATTGTAGACAAAGTAAAGAAGGAATTAATAGTTCAGATTGCAGATTTACCTAGAAAGAATATTGCAAAGGAAGCATTGAAAAATAGCAAAGCCATTGTAATACATAATAAGAACGGTGCTTTTGATTTTATCAATGAATATGCACCAGAACACTTAATCATAGCCAGTGAAGATGCTCCAGAATATATACCAATGATAATCAATGCAGGATCAGTTTTTCTTGGAAACTACTGTCCTGAGAGTGCGGGCGATTATGCTTCTGGAACCAATCATACATTACCAACGGATGGATGGTCGAAGTCATACAATGGTGTAAACGTAGATAGCTTTTCTAGGAAAGTTACATTTCAAAGTATAACAAAGAAAGGTATTCAAGAATTGGGAGATAGTATTATTACTATGGCAGAAAATGAGCAATTACAAGCACATGCTAATGCAGTCAAAGTAAGATTGCTGAACTTGAAAAACGAGATGGTATGAATGGATTGGAGAATTTAATCAAGCCAAATATAATAGCATTACAGCCTTATACTTCAGCAAGAGATGAATATCAAGGCAATGAAGGGATCTTCTTAGATGCAAACGAAAATCCTTACCAGCTTGCATATAATCGCTACCCTGATCCATATCAAAGAGAATTGAAAGCTAAGATTGGAATGTGGAGGGCCCTAGAAACTGAAAACATTTTCTTAGGAAATGGTTCTGATGAAGTGATAGACCTACTTATTAGAGCTACCTGCGAATCTAGCAAGGACAGAATATTAAGCATGGATCCTAGTTATGGGATGTACAAAGTATCTGCAGCTGTAAACG
>CAXBGT010000310.1:0-3518 GCA_963975265.1 uncultured Saprospirales bacterium | reverse complement strand
GTGATAGATAAGTTTATGCAATCTATTATAGTAAGTAAAATCAACTATAATGACTTATTGGTAGGTGATAAGAATTCACTAATGGTGGCTGGACGTATACTAGCATATGGATCTGAATATCATTTTGAAACGAAATGCCCTGAATGTGATCAAAAAACAAATCAAACTATACAACTATCAGATATAGAAGATAAACCAATTGAATTCGATAAACATACCAAAGGAACTACTACATTTGAAATGGAGCTACCTGCTTCGAAGCGAAAAATCCAATACCAACTAATGACTCATGGATTGGAGCGTAGAGTTGATGATATGATGAAGATTGCAAAGAAAAAATCTAAGCGATCAGGAGTAGATCCAGAATTGACGACTAGAATGAAGATATGCTTATTATCAGTAGACGGTAACGATGAGAAATCATACATAGACAACTTCGTTGATAATGAATTTCTATCAAGGGATTCACAGGCATTTAGAACTGAAATACGATCAATCACACCAGATGCAGATATGTCGTTTGAATTTGAATGTGAACATTGTAATTATGAGGAGGTGTCGGAATTCCCGATCACCGCCGGGTTTTTTTGGCCTAAGTCTTAATTATAGAAAAATACTCTTTCAACAGATCTTCGATCTGACATACCACGGAAAAGGATTCACTCACAATGAAGTATACCATATGCCTATATGGATGCGGAGGAACTATATACAAATGGTAAATGAAACGATCGATCGACAGAATAAAGATCAGGAAAAGTTCAATAAGGAAAATAAATCATTTGCGCAAAACCAACAAAATCCATCCACACGAGTGCAACGTCCAGACATCAAAAACTCGAAAAATATTATGGTGAATCGCAAGGGGACCAATCGCTAATTATCCCATCTCCATGATATTTATATATGCACGGAGACTATACAATGGAAACAAAAGGATTATTTGATAAAGCTGTAGCTGGTACAAAGAAATTTGGATCAGCTGTGAAAAACGCTGGTTCCTCTGTTAAAAATAACATTGGGAAATCGATGTCAGCAGTTGCAGAAACAACTAAAGACATTGTAGGGCAATCAGGAGAGATTGGAACTAAGCTAGCAGCGGTTGGAGGCGCGATTGTAGGTGGAATAATGAATCCTATGAAGGGTATCGTTGGGCTATTTGCATTATCGATGAAGTATCTAACGGAATCGGAAACGAGAGCTACGGGTACTGCCCGAGCCACTGGATTGATGGGAAAAAACCTTGGTGAAGCGCAAAAGCAAGTTGCAGGTTTACATGAAAAGTATAGACATTTTGGTGAATCCATAGATGGTAGTATTCAAACAGTAGTAGGTTTAGGAAACGCAATGGGTAATGTTGATTACACCACTATGAAATCAGCTGATCATATTACAAGATTTTCAATAGGAGCTGGGATTGGTAAAGAAACATCTTCAAAGATCTTAGCCAATATGATGCTGACTCAGAATGCAACTGAAGAAACGGCAATACAAGCTCAAAACTACGCAAAAGATTTATCGAACGCAGCGGGTGTTCCAATCAACTTAGTAATGGATGATTTAGCTAATATATCAGATGATGTATCGGCATATTTAGGATCTAATCCTGAAAAGTTAGTACAAGCAACAATTGAAGCAAGACGTTTAGGTCTTTCATTATCTTCAACAGCGAAAGTTGCTGATGGATTACTAGATTTTGAATCTAGTATTGAAAAAGAAATGGAAGCTCAGATTCTTACTGGTAAGACGTTAAATTTTGACAAAGCTAGAGGCCTTGCTCTTCAAGGAGATACAGTAGGAGCAGCGAAGGAGATGTTATCTCAAGTTGGTGGAATTGGTGAATTCAATAAGATGAATGTTATTCAGCAAAGAGCATTAGCCAGTGCTACTAATATGTCAGTTACTGAAATGAAAAAAGCATTGGGTACTGGTGAAAAAGAAAAAGATGTAGAAGAAGAAAGAGCGGTAGCAATGGCCGCAGCTCAAATGGATCAAGCCAAAGGTGTTAAAATTATAGCAACTACCATGGAAGGCCTTAATGCACTCTTCCACAGATTGGGGAAGATGTTAGGTGGTATACTAATGCCTCTTGCAAAAGACTTTCAAGCATTTATTGCATCTCCAGAAGGAAAGAAGCAGATCGAAGACTTGGTAGCATCCTTCTCGAAACTTGCAAGCGAGGCTCTCCCATCAGTAATAAGCGCAGTTAAATGGTTTATAGGTTTATTTTCAGATGATAAAGCAAAAGAAGCTCAAACAGAAACTAGTTATTTAGCAGATACTGTAATGGGTATTGGAAACGCAATGGCATGGGTAATTGAAAAATCTCAAGCATTGTTTAATGCAATAGGTCCGGTAATGTCTGGTATAGTTAAAATGATGATCAAAAATGCAGGAAAGCTATTTTCAATGTTACCGAATTTAGCTAGGACAGGAATAAAGATGATGGGGAAAGGAGCAACTAAAGCATTAGCAATATTCGGTAAGACAGTATTAAAGGTATTTAAGAAACTACCTATAATTGGAGCTCTGATAAGTTTCGGTTTTGCTGTTGAGCGATTCAAAAAAGGTGACTTCTGGGGAGCAGGTGCAGAGATTGTCTCCGGACTAGCATCCATGATCCCAGGAGTAGGTACTGCTGTATCAGCAGTTATTGATGTAGGTTTAATAGCTTCAGATTCCATGGGATATACTGGTCAAGACGGCTCTACAGAACCTGAAGGTGAGGAGATGGGTGATTTTATTTCACGAGGCAATAAGACTAGACGATTCCGAAAAGATGATCTGGTAATAGGAGGAACAAAGCTAGATCAAGCGTTGGGTAATGGTGGTGGTGGTAATCAAGAAGTAATAAATGCACTAAACAATATTGCAGCATTGCTATCACAGCCAGGTGTAGTACTGATGGACGGCCGTAAAGTCGGTGAAGCTATTAATATGTCAAAAAGCTATGTGGGATAAGAAATGGCACTAAAAAATCTAAAATCGGACTTAACAGAATACTTCAAAAGAGAAGTACCTAAACCAACTGGTAGGTTCCAAGAACCTGATAGAACAATGTCTGATTTAGATGTACATGGTAAATTAGAAACATACAAGCGACCTGATATCAAATCGGATTTGTCTGGTAATCCAATAATCCCAACGAACTTTGACCAACCCGACACAACTAAAAGATACTCAGAAAACTTTGAATCAAAATTATTACAATTAGCATCAGTTAATATATCACCAGATGGGTTGACGGGAAGATTAGAGACTGTTCATAAGAGCCCAGTCGATATCCAACCGATAACAATATCAGGAAACAATGAGGAAAGTCTAACAGAGCATGAAAAGACTAATCCAAAAGGACGATTTGTAGAATCAACGGTAGTAATACCAAAAACAACAGCTGATGGGAGATTTACTGTAAGTAATATAGATCCATTATTGTCTGTACTGAAAGGACGATTTGAAACTAGTGATGTAAAACCAATACAATCTGTATTGGAAGGTTATCAAGTTAAAACAGATGG
>CAXBGT010000309.1:0-3541 GCA_963975265.1 uncultured Saprospirales bacterium | reverse complement strand
TCCTGAATTTCCAACAAAACCAATAGTATCTCCTTTCGCCACAGATTGTGAATATGTAACATCTATTTTCGATAAGTGAGCATACCGAGTGCTATACTGTGCATTGTGTTTAATAAGAATATAATGACCAGAGCAAGAACTATATCCGGCATCTTTTATTTTACCATTTCCAGTAGAAACTACCGGTGTACCTATGATTGCTTGTATGTCTATGCCTTTGTGAAATCTTTTGGTTTTAGAAACTGGATGCATTCTAAGTCCAAATCCAGAAGTAATTTGCTCGGTTTTACTATTAATTGGCCAACCATCAGGGACATTAACTAATGCAGTACTTTCAAGTGGTGTAATAGTTTTTGAACTTTTTTTACAATGAGAAATTATGAAAATTAGCATCAAACCAAGAACTAGAGAGCTTAAAATCCATTTCCTTTTCTGACTAACTTTCTGATCTATTGCGTTGAAGTTTGTACTTGCAATTACTTGATACGTTTCCCTTATTGCTTTTTGTTCAATTGTTCCATGTGATATGGCAACTTCTATTTGAGTAAGATAGTGATCTCTCAGCTCCTCAATAATTGCATCAGATGACACACCAGACAGATTGAGTAAATCAATTATTCGAGCAACAACCCTCGGAGGATGAATCATAAAGATGGTTTTAGTAGTGTCCGCAATTGCTCTGTGAATTTTATTAATAGATTTATTTGCGATTCAATTTCTATTATAGAACTGTCATTTCTAGAATAGTATTTCCCCGTACGGTAATTAACTTTCTTTTTTTTTTTTATTAAACCATCTTTTTCTAATGTATGAAGCGTTGGGTAGCTTGGCCCTTTTGTTACTATGATAACAGTTTCTGTTTTTCTTTTGCTTTATTGTAAATCTCATAGACGGACATTTCACTATTTTCTTGTAGTAGTGCCAGTACTATTGTGTTCAAAGCTCCTCTTTAGAATTTATTGTTAGATTCCCAAATCTATCGAATTTGGATTATTTGTCCAATTTTCAGGATCGATCTACTAGATATGGCATTCAGACTGCAGATCTCGGATATTCGTAGGCTATAAGACCTAGCTAGTTGAGATAAGGTGTCACCTCTCTTTATTTGATGAAATTTTGGTTCGTTTTTTTGCCAGTCTATTGCTACGGTCTCTGTCCCTAGCGGTTCAATCTTGCTTTTACGGTAAGAGCTGTGCATTCTTGGACTTTTCCATCCATTGGTAACCCATAATTCACTACCATTTATTGTTTGACTTCCATCAAAATTGAAAACATATTCAGGATGAATACACACGCCTTTATATCGTACTTCTAAGTGGAGATGACTTCCCCTACTGTTGCCTGTATTACCACCGAATCCTATGATTTGTCCTTCCTTGATTACATCATTTATTTTCACTGTATATGCGGAAAGATGTGCATATACAGTCTCTACATCATTAGCATGTCTTACAACTACTGTTTTTCCGTGTCCTCGACTGTACCCCACAAACCTAATTTTGCCAGGCAATACAGAACGAACAAAATCCCCTGTAACAAGATCTATATCGAAACCTCTATGTGGACCTCTCCTTCGTCTTCCAAATCTTGAAGTCACCACGATTTTTCCATCTATTGGATGTGTGAATGTACTCTGGTCAAACTCTAACTTGAAAGGAGTAGTTAGCACTACATCTTTATATGGATTAATCTTATCACATTGCCAATAATCATAATGATCGTGACCTTCATGTCCAGAACCATCTGCAGGAATATCAGCTTCGCAAAGTAGCGTATACTCAGTTTGATCAATGATCTCTCCAGTTGATTCATTTCTATATGCTACAGAATTATCAAGCCTTATTTTTTCAAAGAAGACGTCAGTAGAGTCAGTTTCCATCATCAATGAATCTCTCTCTTGAGCAAAAATATAACTGGCGGATAAAAGTAAGGCAAAGGTAAAGGATACCTTTTTGATTAAAAGAAAATAATGCATTTCGGTATAAATAAGCTTAAATAATGTTAGTCGACTAAAACCGTTAGCGAAAATACATAAAGAAGTTAGGTATAGGTGCTTTTTGAATTACTTAACACATTATTTACAAATTTATGAATGAAAAATAAAGCTATGTACAAAAAATGCCCAAACCTTTTGAGTTTGGGCATTCAATATATTTGTTACTCAATGTTTAATTTACTTAGTCACATTTAGTAGTGAAATGATAAATATGCTCGCTAAATTTTTTCCATTTCATTTTGCCATCGAAAGCTTTCTCTATTTTCTGGCACTCTGCAAATAAGTTTTCCCATTCCTTTTTGTATTTCTTACTTTTTAATTTGAAGGCTACATCATCACCTTTTTTTACATAATAAGATTTTTTATGACCACCTGCTACTTTTAATCCACCGAAACCAATACTCGCACTTTCTGAAGCAAATGGATCATGATAGACTCTGATTTTCGAATCGTATCCAGGATTTACTAGCTGCATAAGTAGTGTTCTTGTTTTCTTTTTAATTTTCACGTCTACAGTTTCAAAGTATACGTATCCCTCTTTGATCAATCCTTCATTGACAGTCCTATCTTTTTCTAGTTCAGTCATGTCAAACATATTGTCATATCCTCTTGCAAATTTGTCGAATCCACTTGGCATTAAATACATGAAGTCTACATCTTCCGGTTTGTATTTTACTTTTTCTTCGCCAACTTTTAATTCTATCTCCTCTATTAGGCCTTTTTTACGATCTATGTCTTCGATGAATCCAGTAACTTCAGAACCATCTTTTAGAGTTAGGAATGATTCTTTCTTGGAAGAGAATCGATTTGCTCCATCTAAAAAGTCTTGTGCCAATACTGAATTGCTGCAAAAAGCCAATAGGAATAAAAGGATAATGTTTTTCATTAATTTAATTGTTAGTTAGTAACAATTGTTTAAAGTTTTCAGAGGTACGGCTGCAAATGTAGTACATTTTCTCGAACACAGTCATGCTGTATCATGTGAGAGCGTGGATTCACTGATCGAAGTAGAGTACAGACATAATTCTAGCTTGATAATTAAACCCTTAATATTTTATAAAAAACTATATTTGCGGCATGACTGAGAAGATATTAATTTTAGATTTTGGATCTCAATATACTCAATTGATTGCTAGGCGATTACGAGAACTGAATGTATTTTGTGAGATTGTACCTTTCAATAAATTTACTAAAAACGATCCAGCCATAAAGGGTGTTGTTTTGTCAGGAAGTCCATTTTCTGTTTTAGAAGAAAAAGCCTTGCAAGTGGATTTAACTGAAATAGTTGGTCATTATCCAGTATTAGCTGTTTGTTATGGAGCGCAATATATCGCCCACAAAATGGGAGGTACTGTAGCCAGATCAGAACACCGAGAATACGGGAAAGCAATGCTTCAAACAGAAGCGACTACTGACAAATTGTTAGGAGGTTTAGAATCTGTATCGCAAGTTTGGATGTCTCATGGAGATACAATCCTAGATTTGCCAGATACATTTGAAATCATAGCACATACAGAAGGCATTCCGGTCGCTGCTTATAAATCA
>CAXBGT010000308.1:0-3571 GCA_963975265.1 uncultured Saprospirales bacterium | reverse complement strand
GTAAGACGAAAGTTAAAGTCTTTATTTATGGCCAATTATCCAGCTATTCAGTATTTTCAGACTGAGTACAGCACCGTTGGATATTACAAAAATATAGGGTATCCTGATTCAATCAGATATCATATTGAGGGAATGATAGAGATGCTGCCACCAAGTCAGCGTCCAATGGTGGCTGGACTAAATGAATTCATTTTGAAGTTTTTCCTTGAAGACACCGTAGGAATAGATGAGAGTTATCAAAAAGTAAAACCAATGTTTGCGAGCCTCGGCAGTAAACTTATCACTCTAATTTATGATTCTGAAATTGCTTTTATGAAAGGAGAGTACGAAGAGGCAATTAAGTTGTATTCAGAATCTAAAGAAGAGGCCACTGATGTTTCTATGATCAGTCATAGTTATCACGAAGCCCATATAAAACTGGGTAAATATAAGGAGGGGTTGGTTGTAGTAAATGGTTTGTTAGTAGATGATCCATTGAATCCAGTTTTAAATTTATACAAAGCGCAATTTTTACAAAAGCTTGCCAGGATTGATGAAGCAAAAGAGTCGTTAGGGCTTGTAATTGATGTGTTTAGAGCGTCGGACCAAAGATATAAGTATACAATAATAGCTAAAGAAGTCGCTAGTGAGCTTGGTATTTAAGAGGTTATTTACGTAATTCAGTGTAAACTAAAGCACCTAACAATGAAAAAGATTGCTTTTATAATTTTTCTAGTTCCTTCAATCTTACTCGGTCAAGGAGTATTCACACCAGTTACTTATGATCAAGCGTCTGTAGGAGATCTAGATCAGGCATATTACATAGGCAGTGGTAAGGCAGCCGTTCTCAGCAACGGAGAAGCATTTGAAATAAACATTGACTCTGATTTTAACTTTTCAATGAGGTTTATTGAGAATACTGGACTAAATCAAAACCAACTTACACGATACGATGTAAATCTAGATGGAAAGGATGATCTCATTACTCTAAGTAGTTCAGGGGGATCGATTTATAATTACCTCTCTACACCAGATAGATTCGATTATATCTCACCATTGAGATCGGGAAGGGCATTCCAAGCTCAAGATTTTGATGATGATGGTATAGATGACCTTATCATTGATGGCTATGTGTATCATCACAATCCAGATGGATCGTTAGAAAGAATATTTAGACGATCACCTAGCAATGATTATTTATTTAAGACTCAACATGTAATGGATGTGGATCAAGATGGAGACCTTGATGTAATGGTCAACTTAGTTCAAAATATTGGGTATCTAGAAAGAGATAGTACGGATCGACTTACCCTAAGGCTTATATCTCAATTCAATGAAAGTTGCACTTGGATGCAGGTCTTAAAGACTGGTAATGGTCAAGAAGTAATTTATTACTCTGCATCTGCACAAAAAATACGAAGAATCATTTTTTTTAATGGAACATATTCAACGGAAGACTTAGTCGTTGATCAGCCTAATTATGGGTTTAAAACTACTGTCGGTGACCTCGATGGTGATGGAAATGAAGAATTGCTAATAACTAATTCTCAAATAGGCAGCCTTTATATTCTATCCTACAATCCAATGAGTGGAGAAGTAATATATAAGAAGCACTCACCAGGGGTGAATCAACAATTCATGATCGTAGATGATATGGGTGAGACTAAATTAGTTGGAATCTCAGCTACTACTCTTAGAGTATATTCCGTAGACAATGATATGAATCTTACTTTCGAGAAGTCTTCTGTTGGTAATATGAATCTTGGCACATTCATCGACATCAATGGCGATGGCTATACAGATATGGTCAACTCTTCTTATCAGCGAAGATATTATGGCAGCGAAGATTTTGGAAATATTGCTCCTTTTAGTGTTCCAGAGCCTGGAGGATCTTTTTCTGATTTTGATGATGACGGTGATGCGGACTATATATTGGATGAGTTCATATATGAGAATATAGGTGATGGTGTTTTTGGACCCGCCATAAATAATCCAGGTTATATGACTTATCCAGACCCTGATATTTTCTTCACAAATGTCATATATGAAGGTGATATGGATATGGATGGAGATATTGACCTATTATCGTACAATGTATTTGGCGAACCTTTGTTGATCCATGAAAATGTGAATAACGATTACTTTCTAGATGGGGAACTTTTAGCTGGAAATGACGTCATTAGTGGAACTTTAAAGGGTATAAAATTGCTAGATTTGGATGGTGATTCTGATAATGATATACTTATGGTAGCTGCATCAGGGATGGTTTGGTTTCGTAATAATGGAAATCTACAATTTGATGGTGGAATGATACTTTATGAAGGTGATTTTAGACCTATATCTTTTGCTATTGACGAAGCTAATGGTGATGAATATCCAGATATATTGCTTGACTTAGGGAAGATAGATGCAGGAACTGCAAAGGGTGAAACACATTTGTTTCAAGGAACGGTAGATGGTCCGCAGCATGCAAAATTAATCACTACCATTGGAGGATATAAAAAATCTGCCTTTATCGAATTTAATGGAATTGGAATCAAGGATATCATAATTTCTGGAGCAGATTTCTTATCTATTGCAAAAATGGAAACCTTTGATCAAGACCAAATCCTATTTGAAGTGCTCTCTCAAGATTTTGATCTTTTTGGTAATTATTTAGTGAATGATGTAGATAGTGATGGCGATGATGATATAATAGTGTATGGAGGCACGGCACTCAGGTATTATCTGAAAGATGAAGATGGGATAGACGGTCTTTGTCCATATGAGAATGTGATTATTTACAATGAAGATCAGTTAGAGAAGTATAGATTGCGATTCGGGTTTTGTTCAGAATTGCCGGGCAGTCTCTTTGTAGGAGGAGCGAGTGGGTGGTCTGATATTTCTGACCTCTCAGCATTGAGTAATATCAATAAAATCCACGGTAATGTAACATTGAAACATTTGTTGAGCCCAATAGGCAATTTTGTTGGATTGAGTAATCTAGATTCTATAGGAGGAGATTTGACTTTGTATGTTGTCAGACCTAGTGGATTATATGGTTTAAGAAACATTAAGACGATAGGAGGAGATTTCAGAGTTGATAATCTTTACGGAGGAGTCAAAAACTTTGATGAGTTGTTGGCTTTAGAATATTTGGGAGGTGGAGTTACGGCTCAGTATAGTGATATTCAGAATATAGATAGAATCTTTATGTCTAATAGAGTAGGTGGAAACGTTAGATTGTTTAATCTTGATGAACTGGATAATGTCAATTTCTTTGAACAAGTTGATACAATTGATGGAGTTTTAGAAATAGGTGAAAGTGCTATTTATAATCTGTCTTCTTTGAAGAATATTGAATACTTGGAAGGGATAAACCTAAGTGCCCCAGCTTGTCAACAGTTAGAGCTTAATCTTAAAAGAGATTCACTTCAAGGAGATTTTGTAATTGGTATCAATGGAGGAGGTGATTTCATTCAAACAAATAATCTGAAACATATAGGAGGTGATTTTTTTATAAGCGCAGGAAAAAGTGGAAACTGGGATGAGCTTACTGTCGTGCAAGGTAATTTTACTGGAGGAATTATTTCTGAAGATGAGACATCATTCA
>CAXBGT010000307.1:0-3637 GCA_963975265.1 uncultured Saprospirales bacterium | reverse complement strand
AGATTAAAGTTGTTAACTATTGATACTTTGGGATTAGATGAGAATTCGGCACAAGAAGCATTATTAGTAGCGGAGTTGATTTGGTACTTGCATGAGGGAGTAGAACTTCGCTCCAAAGATCATCCTGCATACTCAAAGGACTTTAAAGAATTTATTATAGAATTGAATGAAGTCGATCATTCTTTGATATTTAAACAAAGTAATAAGTCAGGCAAATGGTGGCTTAAATTAGAAAATGAGACTAATAAATATGTGTCTTGCGCATACGAAGAATATCAGCAAACTATAGAAAATGAAATCCCCGATAGATTGTTGAAACTTCTATAAAAGAGGGATTAATTTTTCGAGAGCAATACCTCTTGATCCTTTAAGAAGTATAGTTTGATTTGTTAAAGGTGTATCAGACAAACATTTTTGTAGACTTGTAGTATCACTAAAATAATCGAAGTATTGCGGGATGTCAACCTTTTGAAATTCTTCTCCAACTAAAAATACGGATCGGAATCCTAATTCTTTAATGTAATTTACTAAATCTTGATGTTCAGATTTTGATTCCAAACCTAGTTCTAACATATGACCAATAATTAATGTTTTGTTTTTAGTTTTTGCTTTGTATATATTTTCAATACTTACTCTCATACTTGAGGGGTTGGCATTATAAGCATCAAGAATTAATATATTGTCTTCAGTATTCTTTATTTCAGATCTATTATTAGAAGGAACATACGCCGATAATCCTTTTGAAATGTCCTTATTGGTAATTTGAAAATATTGACCAATTTTAATTGCTGCTAACATATTAGTCGCATTATAAGCACCACTCAGATTTACAGAATATTCATTTTGATTATAGGATATTTTCAGATATGGAAATTCATTTAAGATGATGATTTGAGCACTATCATATGCAATAGCATTGTCTTCTATTTCTATAGATTTTAGTAAGTATTTGTCAGAACAATCAAAGAATATTTGTCCTTTGACCTTTCTTAAAAATTCATACAGCTCAGTTTTTGCTTTTCTTACTCCTTCGATATTACCGAATCCTTCTAAATGCGCTTTACCAATGTTTGTAATTAGGCCATAATTTGGCATTGATATTTCTGATAGAAATTTGATCTCTCCTTGATGATTTGCTCCCATTTCTATGATCGCAATAGTGTGATTGGTTTTTATAGATAATATACTAATTGGGACTCCTAAGTGATTGTTGAGATTTCCTTTAGTTGCAAATACTTCAAATTTTTGACACAATACACTAGCTAACAATTCTTTTGTCGTTGTTTTTCCGTTCGAGCCAGTAAGTCCTATTATTGGAATTTTTAAAGTGGTACGGTGGTATCTTGCAAGATCTTGTAATGCTCTTTCTACGTTAGTTACTAGGATAGTATTAGGTACTCCTATATATCTTTCATCTTCTATTATTGCATATTTGGCTCCTTCCTTTAAAGCGGATTCAACATATAAGTGTCCGTCAAAATTTGGCCCTTTCAGTGCAAAGAACAATTGATTTTCAGAAATGGATCTAGAGTCAATCGATATTCCGGAGCATTCTAAATATATTTTATGTAGTTCTGAGGTTTTCATATTGATATTTAAACGAAATTGGAATTATGGTAAGAATTCGCTACAAAGAAAAAGCCTTTGCATCAATTAAGTTGCAAAGGCTCTAATATCTTTTAAAAGAATTTTGTTAATATCTTCTTTTTACTTTTTTCTTTCCTTCTTTGAAAACGTTTCCACCTGTATCATCATTTCCACCTTCTCCTCCAACTCTAGTCATTGCACATCTAAATCCTAATGATCTATCAGATTTGTCTCTTTGTTTGTACTTTCTAGCACCAGGAGATAACCAGAATAATCTGTCTGCCCATGAGCCACCCTTAATAACCATTGAGTTATCATTAATTAAGGTAGTTTTACCGTAACCGTATGTTATAGATTCGTCGTCATCATCTTGGTAATCTCTAGCATCACCGACTCTATAGTTTTCTCTTGTAGCTACTTCTTCATCTGTAACATCACGATATTTAAGATTACCAAGGCTATCTTTTTCTGTGATACCACCTGTTTCATCAATAATGATTTGTTTAAATTCATTACCTCTATAAGGATTAAGATCTTGTTGTTCTGTATCTTTTAATGAAGAACCTGTAAGTGGTCTGTAAACATCAGCTGTCCATTCAGCAACATTTCCAGCCATATTGTAAAGCCCAAAATCATTTGGTAAGAAAGCTCTTACTGGGCCTGGTATAGATGCATTGTCATTCAATGCTCCAGCCATACCCATATAATCTCCTCTTCCTCTCTTGAAGTTAGCTAAGATTTTACCCTGAGTACCATTTCTAGTTTTATATCTAGCCGTATTACCATCCCATGGGAAGATTCTCTTATCCGTGATCACCTCATCTTTAGATGAAGCTTGGTTTCCTTGAAGTGCTAATGCAGCATATTCCCACTGAGCTTCAGTAGGGATAATGTAATCAGGAAGAAGAATTCCATCTTCAAATTTTACCTGTCTTTCACCACCAGTCACTAAATCAGGCATGTTTTTCTTTACATTCCCTTGATATTGACCGTCTAGATAAGCTCCTGTATCAAATACATCAGAATCTTTTTGATCAGGACTTGGATTCAATATGCCTCTATTGATCAATAACATTTCATTTACTCTGTCAGATCTCCATGACGCATAGTCATTAGCTTGATTCCAATTGATTCCTACAACTGGGTAGTCATCGTACGAAGGGTGACGGAAGTATGTTCTGACAAGAGGCTCGTTATATGCTAACTCTTCTCTCCATACTAATGTATCAGGAAGTGCTTGTCTATGGACTTCTGGATAAGAAACATAATGGGTTTTAGTCCAATGTAAATATTCCTTATAGAAAGAGTTGCTCACTTCTGTTTCGTCCATGTAAAAAGTCGATACAGTCACTCTTCTCGGAGTATTATTCCATTCAAAAGTTACATCTTCTTGGGTTAGACCCATTGAAAATGTACCCCCTTCAATTAGTACTAAGTTAGGACCAGTTACCTGACCTTCATAGTCTAATTTTTCGAATCCTCCCCATTCAGGATCGTTGTACTTCCAGCCTGTGGCATCAGAAGTCTCACCACCTTTACCACAAGACCCCAATATTAAACTTGTAGTGAAAGCGACAGTCATTAATTTTAATAAACTCTTCATTCTGTTAACTTGTTTTAACCGTTAAGTCGGCAAATATAATTAAATTTTAGTACTAGCCTTATCATTCAAAATATTTAAAGACAATTATTCTATAAGAAGAAATTTTATCTCTAATAATTTTAAATGCACAAATTATACCATACTAACGAAATAACATAAGACAATCGTTGTACTTACTCTCTTTTGGCAGCAATTTGTCAAAATTCATAACTACTGATATCTCATGACTACCACCACTTCCGATGGAAAGTCCCGAAACTGTATAATCAAAACTATAAGTGATCTTAAATATTCCAGATTTTCCCCCTACTGAAGCTATTACCGAATCACTATTATTTCCAGAGTGCCTGTACCAGACTCCTCCAAATGCTTGAATGACATTGACATACGCACCGACATTCGCCTGCCAAAAGTCATTTTGTTTTACAAATAAGACGTTCGGTGATA
>CAXBGT010000306.1:0-3644 GCA_963975265.1 uncultured Saprospirales bacterium | reverse complement strand
TATTTAAATGGATATTTTTAACTTAACACCTGTCCTAACTTGGGGAAGGTTACAGGTTACAATTTGTTGTTGTAATGAAAGCTAACGTCCAATGATAAACGGAGTCCAGCCCATAGGGCTGGATTCCGTTTTATCAAATGTTATCCTCGGTTACTTTTAGAACTTGTAACCAATCTTCAACTGCGACACAAAATAATTTAACCTGTCATGATTATGAGGAATAATGCAATTAGAGGTTTTATTAAATCCAAATTCTTTAAACATTGGATTATATCGTAAATTAATTCCGATAGTCCAATGGTTAAGTATCTGTTTATTTACTGTAAGCCAAAATAAAGCACCTAGTTCATTATCTTCATAACATGGTGGTCCTCCCCACACATGAATGTTTACATCATGATATAAAGCTAAAGTAGGCTTATGATAAGTTATTCCACTACCAGCATTTAGAGTAAGTAAATTTGAACTATATAACTGGTAGCCCGCTAAAAGTGAAAAAGACCTGATCCTAATATTATTTATTTGTCCTTCATTTAACTCAGCTATTCCCGTTCCTTCGCTAAAATAATAATGTTCTATACCACCTACAATCCGTTTATAATTGGCTGTGAACCTGAATTGAGGAATGAAACTATTTGCATATCTCTTATTAAAACCATTTTCAATATCTGAAATATTATCTGTATGATAACTTAATAGTGGTATCGATAATTCAAATTCCACCTTCTGCCCGATTAAATCAGACGAAAACATCAAAATTACTACAATACTAATTTGCTTTAATAAACTTACCATATCTTAATTCTTTTGTAGTATCATTTATAATTTGTAAAATATAAATTCCATTTGGTAAGTTAGTAACAGAAATAGTTTGATTGTCTGATATTTTGCCTTTTGAAATCTCTCGTCCTGAAATATTGATAATCCTATATTTGTCTTCTTTACTTATACCATCAATTTTTAATTCATTCTGTACAGGATTTGGACTAATGACAATCTTTTTGGCTTTTTCATGATTATCAGTATTATCAAAGCGAGTTTGTACCCAATCGCAATAACTAAAATTCTTCTCAGTTTCTGGGTTTGGGCCATTGACCGTTGGGCAATCTACAAATCGAATAAATACAGATCCATAATTGCCTAGTTGATCTTGGTACTCAAATATAAAAGGTAGTTGTGTCAAATCATAAGGGGTCGTATTTATGGGGTCTGGAAAACCAGTGATCCACAAAATATTATTTTGAGCTCCCATAGTAAAGTAAGTCCAGTCTGAAGTACCCCATGTGAATGGACCTAGACTAAAATCTCTAGGTGTCCATGTTAGTGGGCTAGAAGCCTCACTGTTAATAGTTATGATTAATGGCAAGTTTTGCAGATTTGTACATATTAGAGCTTCACCTTCTTGAGTAAAACAACTAGTTTTTGTACCCCTTCCGCATGCTTCCCATGCGATCATTGTCTGGTTATGTTCAAAACTACATGCTCCAAAAATATCAATTGCAGATTGCACAGCACCATTTCTAGCGTCGATATACATAGAATTCATTTCTATATAATTATCTAAATTGTGCCAAGTGATCTGTGCCGCTTTATCAATTCCTATTCCGTCTACCCATTGCCCATTGTGAGCTCCTCCGTTGGCTAATAATGAAAACCATTTATTCTGAACACCACCATTAGTATGAGGAGCCGCTCCTGAAGCTGAATTCCAATTTGCGTCCATATACACCTCCGGTTGTGGTCCACTTTGAATACCAGGGATTGTTGGAGATAGGGAAGGGTCTAAAACATTTCTTAAGGTGACTTGCTCGCTATTCATTAGCCAATCTCCTCCTCCTGGACGGTATTCCATTTCAATCAACGTACCAAAAATATCTGCGAAAGACTCATTTAATGATCGTTGCTCTGAATTATTGATAGTCGCATTTTGACCTAAATCACTTCTTTCATGTACAGCCCAATGAGTCAATTCGTGACCAACTACATCCATAGTTCCAAGATATCCTCCTAATTGGGGTATGGAGCCAATATTTAAATAAGGATTCTCAATGTCATTTGAATAAAAAGCACCAAATGTACCGCTATTTGATTTCACCTTAATCGTTCCATTATCTCTATGAATAGAAGCACCATGAACAACCCTAAAATAATCCCATGAATTCATTACCGCCCAATGGGTCTGAGTATGAAGTAATTCTGCGACTGGCCAAGTAAAAGGAGCACCAGATGACCCACTATATTCAACTTTTCTTCTCCAATCATTGTCGTTCGTTGACAATTGATGATCTCTTGTCTCGATCTTATTCTTATTAAAATCCCATTTTAATTGATGTTTACCACCTGTAAATATGTTATAATGAAAATGAGTAGGCATTGGTTGTTGCCCACTAAAAAGTGTACTTCCTGTGGTTTGTATAGGACCAACAATCATATTTTCATTAGCAGATTTCTCAGAACTATCAATTTTGTGATCACTGCAATCGTGTTTAACATCATTACTTTCAGAATGAAAGCAATTTACTTTAGGATCAAATTTCGAAATTATTGCTCCAGTATTTGCATCAATCCTGTACTCTTGAGTAGAACTCAATGTGCGTAGTTTGAATTTATAAATTAAATTCTTATCACAATCTATTAATAATTCAGGATTCGGATAATATGTAGCGTTTGGATCTTCAGTATTTTCTTGCAGTTCTAACTCTGCAGCTGGATCATTCCATAAATAATCAACACCATTCATATCATTCAATGCAGTCGTGATAGCTTCTGACGGACTTTTTGAGGGATTTACATCCATTGAGATATCACAGAGAAATTTACCATTCAAAGAAACCAATAGACAGTCTCTAAAGTGTTCAATTAGTCTTCCACATTCAACTGGTATCCCCTTGTAAAATTGTTCATATCTGTAATGGTCATCATTATAATTTCCTGAATTAGATCTAACTAATACCATCTCATCATCATGTGATAACCCAAGCTCTGATTTATATAAATTGAATAAATCTCCCTGTTCAAAAAATCCAATAGGCAAAAACTCAATCCATCCATCTGGATCAACCTTAGATGCTATATTTTCAATAAATGCGTTGTCTTTTGAAAAAATACAATCGCCAATTCTGTCGCGATCACTCTTTTGACTTGTCAAAGACAAGCAAAAACTGAATAACATTAAGGTTGCTAAAAATAAATTCTTTTTCATTTGTAATGAATTATAAAATTTCATCACGTTCAACGTCTTTTAGGAGAAACTCACGCTCGTAATTGAATGAGTTAAAAACAAAAAGGGTATTTCATACTTAGATGTTGTCTCCCGCTATTCACGATTTGATTCCTTCTGATTATAATACTTGTTTGTGCAATGTATTGGTCTACTTCTATGGCCATCTTGAAGTATACTTGTGATCTTCGCACTCTAGCTGTCCAGCTTTCGGTTGTACTTTTGGTTCAGTTTTTATCAGGAAATCCAAATTGGATGTTCTTTTATTGTGTAATAGCTTCCGTAAAGCTACATTTAGTTATTGAGAAATTCTAGTTAATTTTTCTTAATCGAGGATAACGTTTGTATATAAGAATAGTGCGGTTGTGCGAGAGGATATTCCAAAGGGAAATCAGGAGTAGAAAAAAGGCGCCAATTCTTGATT
>CAXBGT010000305.1:0-3653 GCA_963975265.1 uncultured Saprospirales bacterium | reverse complement strand
TTAATTTTGTCATTGTATATATTCCTGCCTCTTCATCTATCCACCGTAATAATGCTCCACCAAAGAGTGTGTTATTGGCATTTAGATTTTCTGGTTTGATTAGTTTTCTACTATGAAATTTCATGTTTATTTTTTAAGATTTATCAATTGGAGTACGGTTGAATTACGTTTTTGGTAACCATCATTGAAACTGCCCCAACAGACCAAAAACTCACCAGCTACTTCACCTTCTTCAATGGTGCTTTCGTCTTTACCTTTTCCGATTTGGCATCTTTGTAATAATCTGCTGGGAATCCGTTGAGTTGTCTCCATAGCTCGTATCCTACTTTTACATCATTGAGTAATGTTAATGTATTGGCACCACCACCCACTCTTACTTCGTATGGCCAAGGCATATCGTCTGGATCTGGAGCAATCAAGATTCTGTATTTTCCGTTGCGACTGATATCATTATTGATCGCAAATATCTCACCACCAAATGTACCGTAGCTGCTATTGGGCCAGCCACTAAAAACGATAGCTGGCCATCCGTCGAATTGAACTCTTACCTTCTGACCTATATCTAAGAGTGGCATATCCATAGGTTGAATGTAAGTTTCTACAGCTAAATTGTACTTCTTCGGGATGATATTAACAATGGCATCTCCTGCCTTGATCAGTTCACCAATTCCCGTCTTGATTGCTTCTGTTATTGTACCATTGATTGGAGAAGTGATGAAGTAATTTGACTGTCTAACTTCGTATGTATTGTATTGTGATTGGAGTTTGTTTTTGCTTGCATCCGCATTGTACTTAGAAGATAGCGCAGACATTCTATCTGATCTAGATTTAGCAATTTTATTATTGTAGTCATTGGTGATGGCGATGATGTTTGATTGCAAATTGAGTAACTCATTGTTGTGCGAGTTTACTTTGTTTTGAATGGACATAACCTTTGCTTGAGCTTCTTGTATAGATAATCTTTTTGCCTCTAGGTCGGTAAGAGATTTTAGGCCTTCATCATATAGGTTCTGGATTCGTGCCAGTTGATTTGTAGCTATGTCTGCTTTGGTTTTTGCAGCAACTAAGTCGATGCTGTCACTTTGTATTTTAAGTATAGTTTGCTGAACTTTGATTTGGTTTTGTTCAAGCTTTATTTCCCTTCCGTTGATCAATGCCTGAAGTTGTTGACTTAAGTTGACCGCTTTTTCAGAGTACGCCTTTGAGGATTCATTCTTGGCGATTATTTGATTATTGGTGTTGTTCAATATCGAAGGATCCATGTAAGCCTCTTTGACTTCAGAGATCCTCATTATGGTGTCTCCGAATGAAACTATCGCACCTTCTTGGATATACCATTCTTCTATTTTTCCACCAATAGTAGCTTGCACAGACTGAGGTCGATCTTCAGGACTGAGAGTGGTTACGCTTCCTTTTGCTCTGATGTTTTGTGTCCAGGGAAGAAACATAGATAGGATTCCACCAATTAATATCACAGTCATTACTCTTATAAGTACCTGTGAAACAGACCTAGCTTCTAGCGTTTGGAAAGACTTATACCTCCCAAGATCTATATCGTCATTGATTCGTTTTAGACTAATATTGAGCATGATTTATGATTTTGTGATTGTGTCAAACTTTAATGATCCATTGTCGAGGTGTACTTCATGATCTATGTACTTTGACCAAGTATGATCAACTGCAGTGACAATTATTGACCAAGGATTGCCTTTCGCTGTGAGCTTCTGAATAATTACTTCCTTTTCTAATAAAGGAACATGGTCTAATGGGTCTTCGAGTAATAGTAACGCAGGACTACTCACAACAGCTCTTGCTAATATGATTTTATTAATTGCACTTCTTGGTATTCGTTTCCCTTCTGGGTCTAGCCTAGTATTGAGCCCCAAAGGAAGGGACTTTATGAACCCTTCTAAATTTACCATTTCAATGGCGTTGACTACATCTTGCGTTTTGATGGTATCTCTACCCATAGAGATGTTCTCGAGTACAGAACCTTGAAAGATTTGATTATTGCTTAAAGCAAAACCAATATGTTGTCGAAGTGAATTTCCATTGACCGATTGGATTGATAATCCATTGAATAGGATCACTCCGTCTTGTGGATTATTGATTCCAGCCAAAAGGCTAATCAGTGTTGATTTTCCTGAACCGGATGAACCCGTAATTACTACGGATTCGCCTTTTGGTACTTCAAAGCTGATATCATTGAGAATATATGAGCTGTTATCAGGAAATGCAAATTTGACGTTGCTGACTGATACAGCCATCTTATCTATATGTTCATCGAATGTTAATCCTTCTTCGTTTTCGAGCTCCATATCCGTAACGTACCCTATCTTTTCTAGTGCAGTTAATACATCATATATAGAGTCTAATGATTTGATGAGCTTTTCTACACTATTAATAATAAGAATGATGATGATCTCGGCTGCTACGAATTGACCAATGTTCATTTCTTGACGAAACACAAGGATGCTACCTATTACTAGGAGACCAGCGGCAACCATAACTTTAAAGCCAATCAGACTAATAAATTGACTTACAAGCACTCGAAAGTGTGTCTCTCTTGCGTTGATATAATTTGATACTCTAGCGTCAGTATTACTAAGCGCTATTTCTGGATCTTTTATAAGTTTGAATGACATCTTAGTCCTCGCTATTTCTTCTATCCAGTGTGCCACATCATATTTATGTTTTGATTCTTTAAGACTCGATTTTAATCCTCTTGGTCCAGTAAATACTAAAATAGTGTAGACCAATGCAACTAAAGCTACTCCGAATAAAATGAAGAATGAATGATACATGCTCAATACGACTAGGCCAGCTATGATCTGAAAAGCTGCCAATGAAAAGTCGATCAATATCTTAGGTAACCCTTTTTGGATGGTCAAAGTATCGAAAAATCTATTCGCAAGCTCTGGAGCGTAATAATTATATAGTTCACTATACTTTATTCTAGGAATTCTATAGGCAAATTCGAATGATGCTCTACTGAATATTTTTTGAGCAATATTCTCTACTATCCTCAATTGCATCAATTGAAATACTCCAGTCAGGGCGATACCTACCAATACAAATGCCACCAATATCACCCAACTCGTCGACATCTCACCACCTTGAATCAAATTGATAATTGCCTGGATTCCAAGTGGAAGTGAAAGATTGACTAATCCATTAAGCAATGCGTATATGTACACTTGAGAGATGTCTCGCTTATCTACAGCTAGTAATCTCCTAAGTCTTTGCATAGGTTTAAAAATGTTTATCCTTGTCGCCATTTGGTATAAAGTATTTATTTTACAAATATATAAACTACTTTGTTAAATAATAGTTTTACTATTACGTATGTAATTAGCAATTTTATCATGCCACAAATAAACATTATAATCGACATAAATAAGAGTATCTATCTAAGAGATCCTATTGAGACAAGCCTAGGAAAGAAAATTATTGAATATGCCATTCTACTGATAGGTGAAATCGGATTTGAAGAGTTTAATTTCAAGAAATTGGCACAATCCATGGATTCTACTGAAGCCTCTGTCTACCGATACTTTGAGAACAAGTACAAACTTCTAGCATACCTAGTGGCTTGGTATTGGGATTTTATGCATTTCATGGTTTTAATGGACATCAGAAATGTAAAAGATCCA
>CAXBGT010000304.1:0-3689 GCA_963975265.1 uncultured Saprospirales bacterium | reverse complement strand
GCAGTAAGAAACATAAAAGGAATATGCATCAACTCAGGGTCTTGGTTTAAAATTTTCAATACTCCAAATCCATCTAGCTCTGGCATCATAACATCGCAGAGAATCAGATCAGGTTTATGTTCTCTTACTTGCCTCACACCTATCTTACCATTCTCTGCGGTGATGCATTTGTAACCAGAAAGCTCTAGTATTTCCGCAAGATTTTCCCTTACGTCCTTATTATCTTCTATGATTGCTATTGTTTTCATCGTCGTTTAGTTTCAAATTATTGAATATGGTACTGTAACAAAGAATGAGCTACCAACTTCATGCTCACTTTCAAATCTAATGGCACCACCCAGTATTTCTACATATCTTTTTACAATATTTAGCCCAAGACCTGTTCCTTGAATATTAGTGACGTTTCCAGCTCTAAAAAATCTAGTAAACAAGTATTTTTGATCCTCCATAGGGATTCCAATACCTTGATCTTTCACAACCAATTCGAAGTAATCCTCTTTGAAGTAGATATCGCAGGAGATATCTCTGTCACTATATTTAATAGCATTGGACAGGAGGTTAAAGATTACATTTCGTAAAATTCGCTTATCAACTATTACATGAGGATCATCTCCATGTACCTTGTGCATTATTTTTTGATCAGACTTAAGTAGCTGCTTAATATCATCCATTGTTTCTCGACACAACACATCTAGATTAAACTCTGAAAGGTTTATCTCAACTCTTCCCTCTTCTAATTTACTTAAAGACAAAAAGTCATTTAATATTCCAGTAAGGTTAGCAACCGAGGATTTGATCCTATTGATGTGTTTTTCTCTCTTGTCTTGTTGGTTTTCTTTATCATATCGACCTATGATCGCTGCAGAAGATAATATGGAGGTAAGAGGAGTTCTGAATTCATGAGAAGCCATAGAAACAAACCGTGACTTCATCTCATTTAGTTGTTTTTCCTTACTCAATGACCTGGTCAGTTCTTCCTGACTGTCATATAATCTTTTTTCTGTTATTTTTCGATCCTTTATTTCTGACTTATAGGCTTTATTAGTTGACAGTAATTTATTGACCGTTTTCTCTAGTTCGTATGTTCGTTGTGAGACCGCTTCTTCTAGATTTTTATTGAGACTTAAGATCTCTTTTTCTGCATTCTTTACATCCGACAGGTCATGAATGACTCCAGTATAAATAACTCTATCATTCAAAATCACTTCACTTACTGCCAATCGAAATGGAAACACCTCTCCATTCTTCCTTTGACCTTGCACTTCTCTTCCCGCGCCTATTATATGTGGGACTTTAGTCGTATTGTACCTGTGAAGATATCCATCATGCTCAGAGTGATACGGTTCTGGCATAAGCATTTTGATATTCTTTCCTGTCACTTCATTTGTGTGATAACCAAAAAGACTTGCCGCTGCAGGATTCATGCGCTCTACATTTCCACGTGTATCTATCGTTAATATACCATCAATTGCTGTATCTATTATTGCTTCCAATTGCATTAACAGATCTGTACTATCATTTATCATTTACCTACGTTTTCATCTGCTAAGGTAGCTAATCTAAATCATCTAGAATGCTGACCAAAATCATCTTTGCTTATGATTCAGATCATAAAAATAACTTTTTGCCTGACTTAGATTTGTTGAAAATTATAAACTATGAACCTATTAGGACCAGTAAGCGACATCATGACTGCCAACCCAATGACTTTACCTCCATCAGCGACCATTGGAGATGCTGCAAAAATATTTGATAAACATCAGGTGCATCATATTCCAATTGCTTTGGGCAAGACACTCTTGGGTTTAATATCAATGAGTGACTATCTCTTTTTCAGAAGGGGATTCTTGGATAACAGAGACGATCAAAAGGTAGAAGATATTCGCATGAATAATTACGAAGTTAGTTATATCATGACAAAAGGGATAGCTACAATGAACTCCACAGAAAGGATCAACGTAGCGCTTGAAATATTTAAAGAGAATCTTTTCCATGCTATTCCTATAGTTAATGACGATGTGCTTGTAGGCATTCTAACCACTCATGATATTATAATCAACCTTGCCAAAGACAACGCAGCTTATGCAGAATACGACTGAAATAAAAGTACTAGGTACAGGCAACTCAAAGCATGAGATGGTAACGTCTGTGCTCAACGAGTATCTCCATAAAGCTGGACTATCCATTCCTGTCAATGATTATACCGATGTAGATTTATTTATCAAAGATGGAATTGAATCAGTACCGGCCGTTATATATCAAGGGCAAGTGTTCAGTATTGGCAACAATGAAAACTTCAATAAATCATTGAGAAAGGTGGTCACTGCAGTGCTCAAAGACGCTGATTTCGGCCAAATGGAAAAAATTGTGATCCCAGTTGATTTTTCACATGTCTCAACGAATGCATTTGCCTATGGTCATCGATTAGGTACAGATTTAGGTGCGATCACCAAGGCTGTCCATGTATTTCTTCCATCCGCTACAGAACTAACAGAAGCGGCCACTGTAAATATCGATTTTGCAATGCTGCGAGAGTCCTATCTTGAAGATTTTGTTGCCACATTTGATCTAGATTGGGGCAATGATTTAATGAGAGTATCCTTAATAGATAGTGAATTCCGAACTGGTTTTCCAGGGGATCAAATATTGGATTCTATAGAAGATAATGCCGCATACTTAACTGTAATGGGCTCAACTGGTCAGTCCAGTTTTCTTAGAAAGTGGTTCGGGTCCGTATCTACGAAGATTATGAATGAATCACCTTCTCCTGTGCTAATCGTTCCTGAAGAAGCATGTTATAAAGGAATAAATAGAATAGCTTATGCTTATGAAGATATCGAACAGGACGAAGCGGTACTAGGTAAATTAGCTTCCTTTGCGAATCGATTTGGTGCGGAGATACATCTTATTCATGTTGAGAATGATGCGAAACCCGATCCTGGATATTACATCACTGAAGTATTGAATAAGTATTACCCATCCTCATTGATTTCTACATCATCTATTAAATCAGATAATATCCCAAAAGGAATAACGGATTATTGCGTAGCTCGTTATATTGATCTTATTTGTCTTTCAACACATAAAAAAGGGTTCTTGGAACAACTTTATGATGATAATATCAGCCAACAAATTGCGATCATCAGTAGTTTACCACTTCTTATTTTAAAAAATGACGAATAATACCAATGACCAGTGATAATTCCGCCATTTAGAGATGGCTTCCTTTAAGGTTCCACAGTTTAAAGTTTGCGTCATTCAATAGTATGAGTATTTGCAGAGCAACGCGCTTTTTCTTACAATCGCATGTTTGCTACGCAATGCATGATTAGTCCTCATCGGGTGTTTATTACCCTAACCTTTCCTCTACCATCTCTTGTTCTATCTATCTTTCTTACACCTCCTTCATATTGGCATCACTCCCATAACAATTACGTCATTTTGAAACACATCTTCTATTGAATTGGGCATAACCGAATATTAATTCTTTTTACCAATAAAGTAACTGCCTATTAGCGGTCTTACTCGTACTTTCTATCAATAAACTTCGAATTTAATAACCGAGCAACCGCCATATAATTGGGTCTAAAACTTATCTTGTCGCCTATCCTATATTTAATTTCACCATTCTTGGTTCTATTTTGTCCGAGATCAATCACAATCATGTCGGAGGTGATTCCTACATAATC
>CAXBGT010000303.1:0-3724 GCA_963975265.1 uncultured Saprospirales bacterium | reverse complement strand
TGCTTGAGTCCGCCATCGGCCATTTTGAGAAATACTGCTGCCGCTAAAACCCCAGGAAAAATGGATAAAATGATAACACCTAATGAGATAGTCCCTGGTAAAAATATAATACTAGATGCTACACCATATCTAGCAATAATTTTTCGAGTAAAAAATAGCTGTAAAATCAATGAAATCAAACTAAAAGTAGACAGCCAAAACCCAAAGAATCCAGTTAATTCATCTGGATCTGTGATGAGACCAGATGCTATGCCCCCAAACTGATAATCAACTAATTTTGCCACCATAACACTTACGCCTACGATAAGCGCGAGGTAGGAAAGATGCTTGGAACTCCTGATCAGATTGATAGAATGGCTACCAAATAGACTGTTCAATTCTTTCTGTTTTGGAGACACATATTTCTCCGATGGGTAATTTTTGGTAATGATATAATTAATCGGAATGCAAAAGGACAAGATGAACGCCGCCCAATACGCAAGATTAGCACTACTAGTATACTGTGTCAAAACAGAAGTAAAATATCCTCCAAAAATACCACCTGCTATCCCCCCTGCCGCTACAAATCCAAAGATCCGTTTGGCTTCTCTTGCATTGAAAACAATATTGGCAAGAATCCAAAATTGCGAAGTGACAACAAGAGCAAAGATCGAAACCCAAATATAAAATATGTACAATATTGTCGACTCAACATAATTAAAATTTAGGAAAAACCCGAAGAATATCAATGAACATACAGAGAATATAAGCGTCCTCTGTATTACTTTATCCAAGGATACTTTATTGACCAATCTAGCATAGAGAGATGTAACCAAAACAGCTGCTATAGCCACTAATACAAAAGCATATGGTAAATTCTCAACTCCAAATTTTGAAAGAAACAAACCATTAACTGTAGGTTTTACGATCAATAGTGTAGTAATAATCAGAAATAGATTAACTAACATTAATGTGGCACGTAGTACTTCACCACTTCGAATGTCGAATGTCTTTCGCAGAAATAATAGAATTGCTTGTTTTACTGCCACAAAGGTCTTTGATTTAGGTATTGGAAGTATAAAAACTGTGACAAGATCCTATTACTTTTCATTATATAAACTAATCCTTACTAGGTTCTCATTAGATATTCAAGAAATAGGATCTGTCTATATGTCAAAAGTTTCTATCATATTCTGCAAAGGTACTGTACATTCCCAACCAAAAGTATCTTTGATTTTCACTCGCATTACATCACTAGCATGCGGCTCACCGTGAGTAATAAATACTCTTTCAGGTGTATTTTTAATTTCACTCATCCAATTCATTAACTCTTCTTGGTCAGCATGTGCAGACAGACTTTTGATATTTAGGATTTGTGCTTTTACGGGATAGAATTTACCATGGATTTTAATTTCATGGATACCTTCTTGTAATTGTCTTCCTCTTGTGCCTTCAGATTGAAAACCAACTAATAAAACTCTGGTAAGAGGATTGTCTATATATTTGGTCAGATAAGTTAGAACTCGACCACCTGTTACCATGCCACTACCAGCGATGACTATTTTGGGCTTTTTATTATCTATGGTCTTCCAGGTTTCGCCATAAGATTCTACAATACGGATATGTTTGCACATTTCGATACATTCTTCTTTACTCAGCTTGTGCCAACTAGAAGAATGAAGAAAAACATCCAATACACTTGCACCCATTGGACTATCCATGTAGATTGGCATCTCAGGCATTAAACCCTTTGCTTTTAGTTGCCCAAATAGATACATCAAAGTTTGAGTTCGTGCTACTGCAAAACTTGGGATAATGAGAGTTCCTCCCTCTTTCCAAGTATCGTTTACAATCTTTAAAATTTCTTCTTCTGGATTTCCCTTGGGATGTAGCCTGTCGCCATATGTACTTTCGACAAATAGAACATCAGCTTTCTCTGGACGTTTGGGGGGTGACAACAGAAGATCATTTTGCCTACCAATATCTCCTGAAAAAACCAACACTTTGCCCATGATATCTAGCTCTATAAAAGTAGCCCCGAGTATATGACCGTTGTATTGAAAACGTACTTTTATTCCTTCAAAAAGAGGAATCCAATCAGCACATTCAATCTCTTTAAAGTGTAGAAGCGTTCTTTGAACATCCTTTAAAATGTAGAGCGGTTTTGCCGGTGAGTGTTTAGAGTAGCCACCTTCATTGGCATATTTTGCAGCTTCTTCATTTATCTTTGCACTGTCTTTCAAAATGATTTCGGCTATTTCCAGTGTTGGCCCAGTTCCCAATATATCTCCTTTAAACCTTGACTTAATTAACATGGGAAGATAACCTGTATGATCAAGGTGAGCGTGAGTCAATAAGACCACATCAATTTCAGATACTTTTGTAGGAAGGGAATTTCTATTTAGTAATCTCAATTTTTTCAATCCCTGAAACAAACCACAATCCACCATAATTTTCTTGCCTAATGCTTCTACCAAGTACTTTGAACCCGTAACAGTACTTACACCACCAAAAAAGTGAACTTGCATCTTTTCATTTTTCATTTTGATAAAGTTTAGTTTTTATATAATGCTGTGGCTTCTTCCATTATTCCTTTAGCTCTATTGCCTTTGATTCCGATAGATGACAATACAGATTCATCATTTCGTATATCCTTACAGAGCACAACCATCTTTTTCAACAGGAGTTTTTTCTCCTTACCTGTCAGCGAGGTCATACAGGTGATAGGGTGAACTCCAGATCGATCAATTCGCTCCTTTAAACTTCCTTTTGTAGGGAAGTTCCAACTTAGTAAATACAAACCTGCGCAATTCCCATATTGAATAGCGTCTGTTGAAAACCTAGTATTAGTTACGATCCACCCATGATGGCTTTTTCCGTTATTTATCGGGTCACTTTCCCTCTTTTCTTTCAAGTCAAGAAACCTAGAATGAACATATAGAGTGACTTTGACATCGCAGAATCGACTAAAATCCGAATGAAATTTACATTCCACAACTACATATTCGTTACCTCTTTTTGCTAAAACATCTACTTCATGTTGAATGCATTTTCCTTGCAGCACTTCTCCGACGGAAGTGGCGTATCCTTCATGTTTTAAAACCTCTGCGATATATTTTTCGAATGGAAACCCAGATGGGCCTAGCTCCATTAATGCTTTTTTGAGTTTGTACTTAGCTGCATATGAATTTGCCTTGTTTCTTAATAGTACAAATGCCTTTTCGTAGATTTCTTTAGTTTTAATACCTTGATATAAATTGCTTTTTATTTCGGAAATAATATCTTGAATATCTTCTTCCCCAGCACCAGACTTCTCTAAAGAAAGACGAAGTTTTCTTTCTGAAAATTCAGCATGCTCCCCAGAGTTCTTAGTGACCCAAAGCTTACTTTCTTCATTTTGCATATTACTTTGACTGTTGATACCAATGTGAAATTACGAGCAATGATGATCATATAAGTTGATTCTTGTCATGTACAGGATTGATATAAATCATATTTGATAAACATGAATCACAAACCACTTGAATAATGATTAGATGAGTATATCAGGATGATTGTTCTTTTGAGTTCTTAACCAACTGGAGGTTAATCATGTTTAGCCCTACTCGACTTCTCAATCAACAAAATTCATATCTCACCTACATCACATACTCCCAAACAAAAAAAGCAGCCATAAAGACTGCTTACACCTAAAAAAGATCCTAAATTTTGACTACCCCACCGCAAGCGGATGGAGCATTAGCCA
>CAXBGT010000302.1:0-3743 GCA_963975265.1 uncultured Saprospirales bacterium | reverse complement strand
CTTTTACAATGGAGTTTATTTTTCTCTGGCTTGGGAATGATTGTCTATTTATTCTTCAAAAGAAGAGATGAGTTGTCGAAGTTGATAACTTATTCTACGATATTAGGATGCTTTTTTGCTTTACCAATTCTTCCTTGGCTTGGAAAAAACTATAGCGAGACAAACCAACTTACTGTTCATTCATTGCTCAATGGTAAAAAAGATGCACCTGTTTTTGAGGTGCCAGAATCAATTGATACACCTGAGATAGAAGAAGTAGAAGTTTCTGGAATATATCAAATGCCTGATGCATCAAATATTAAAGAAAAAAGAAGAAATAAAAACCTAAACAAAAGTATCAGCGAAGATATCCATAGATTTATGGGCTATGAAATAATGCCAGTTCGATATTTATCCTTGCCTTATGATGTTTTCATAAAGACTAACATTTCAAAATATTACACTGATGTCGGATTCATCCTACTCCTTCTTTTTCCTGTTTTATTTTTATTCCCTAATAGAAAAGAAAGGAGCTCAATTTTAACTAGATTGTCTTTCATAGTATTATGCCTATTATTACTTCTAATAGCTATTCCAGGCGCCTTTATGAATCAATATGAATTGACTCATCCTATGGAGGGCATCTCACTTCTTGATTCAAGTGTATCATCGGGATTTTTAGAAAGTGTAAGCCATGTTACAACAAGAATCCTTCTTGAAATATACACTCCAATCCATGAATATATTGAGTCTATTTATACCAGAAAAGACCCTGTAACATATTCAACGTTAATCTTTCTTTTTCTTATTATTCTAACACTCATTTATAATAGAGTTAAATCGCATACAAAAGTTACCCAGAGTATGATTCTATTTCTACTCATGTATTTTTTTCTATGGTGGATTTTAGGGGCTGGTATAGCATGGTATGGAATGTTGATTTTTACGATTCCATATATATTCTTATTAAAAACCATAGAACCGCAAAAAGAGATAGAGAATAATTTGGAATGGACTTCGAACATATCTAGGCATGGTAAAAAAATTGTTTTTCTCTCCGCTGGTTCAATTTGGATATTTTTTGCATTTACGCAAAGAGCTACCAATTATACTCCTGTAAATGAAGAAGTAGCAAAACACATTTACTACCCTTCAATTTTAGAATATCAAATTGGAAATTTGAATGAAGAAGAATTAACCGATTATCATTTTCCTTCTATTCGACTTTTTGCAAAATTTTTAAATACTGATGACACTTCCTTAATCTATCGAATAGGATCACCCATTTATTACTTTATTGATAAAAATGATAGTCGTGTATTAAACGATACTTTTTTAGACCTGTTTGAAAAGCTAGTAAAAGAATATGAAAACAAAGAACAAATCATAGATGCACTTAAAGAGCACGGCATTAATTACATCGTTTTTGATCTTAATATGGCTAAATACGATGAGACTCCAGGAAAGACCTTAACTAGAAAATTTTCTCAATTCCTGAATACACTACACGATAACCCTAAAGTTGAATTGGTGGCAACTAATAGAGTAATTAAGTCAGAAGAGACTGGGGAAATCATTTTTAGTATTTTTCCTGATGAAGGGACCATTGTCAATGAGGGTCAAATTGCACTTTTCTTCATTAAATAACGTGGGGCATTTTTAGCTGCAAAGATCTTCAATAAACTTAATTGAATTTTGAGAAATCACTTTCTTTGTATGCATTGTTCAAATAAATTTAATGTCTCCCAAGCTGTTTTTAGCCAAGAAAATTTATGCGCTCTTTGTATAGCCTTGAGATTCATTTCTTTTCGAATATCTTCGTTTAGCAAATGTTCCATCTTATGTTTTATGTCATTGATATCATATGGGTCTGCCGCTATCCCTGCATCACTAATCACTTCGGGCATAGAGCTGTTGTCTCCATAAATAACCGCAGTCCCGCAAGCCATCGCTTCTATTGGAGGTAGACCAAATCCTTCATAAATAGAAACATAGCACAATGCTAAGGCATTGGAGTATAAAATAGGTAAATCAGTCTCATCAACAAATCCTGTGAAGTATACATTTTTTGTAGACAGACTTTTACTAGTAAATAACTCTTCTGTTTTCCATCCTTTTTTACCACAAATAAAGAGAGCTATCGATTGATTCTCGTTTTCAGAAAGCATCTTTTCGAACGCCCTAATTGTATTTATGAGATTTTTACGCGGTTCTACTGTTGACAATGATAAAAAATACGGAACATCAGGAAGATCATACTTTTGCAGAACATTCGATTTCAATTCGTCATTCAAAATCGGTCTAAAATGACTGAGATCACATGCCTCATGTATTACTGATACACTTTGATTACTTATAACTGGGTATTGGGTCAAAAGATCATTTTTTGTAGATTCAGAAATTGCCAATATGTCAGCTTGCTTTCTGATAATTTCTTGCATCCCTTCTTCTGATAATTTTACATTGTCAGCTGTATGAAATTCTGGAAATAACTTATGTGTCAGATCGTGCACAGTTACTAAGAACTGACTTTTCACATCTTTCAAAAAATGAAAATTTTGCGGCAAGGGAATATGAATCAGATCGTATTCTTCGAAATTGTCTTTCTGCTCATCTAAAAGGATTTTTGTGTAACTCTCTTTATACTTTTTCAATATATATCTGATAGGCGACATCCGGTATACGCTACTCAGTGGAGTATATATCACTGATGGTAATATCTGTTGTAATCTTTCTTTAAATGACAAAAGGTTATTTTCGTATGGTCTTGTCCGTTTGTTTTCTTCTTCAATATGTGCAATTATTCTTTTACCTATTACCCAAAGATCATTTTGTTTTATAATTTTCCCTCCACCCATATAAAAATCAATCTCCCATTTTTCAGGAAACAATTCTTGAAATATGGCAATGCCATTTAATAATTCAATTAGATATCGCTTAACGCCATCATTTCCTGGCATTAATAGTTTAGTAGACTCTATTAAAATCTTATAAGGCTTTCTGTGAGGTATATTTAGTGGCTGATTTTGTTTTCCATACCCACGCTCCACCATCATATCTCCGTGAACTTCCCAAAACAGCTTTTGCATTTCTGTAGTCATCTCATCTTTCCACCCTCCGACTTTACCTTTCCGAAACGACTTACTTGAGTGTTGTTTTCTCACCTCTTTATCATCTATATACTTTTTGGCAGAGCCGTATTCTGGAGTTCCATTTTTTAACTGATCGAATGTTGGCAATTTATCTATCTGTGGCTGAGGCAAGTCGATTATACTTCGCAACTTTTCTATCTCTCTGATAGGATCTTCAATCAAATCCTGAAAACATATGACAATATCAGCCTTCTCAGTCCAGTGTCTCACATTCTCGGACCATCCCCCAAAATGACTACCTTTGGGTGCTACTATCGCTTCTAATAAGTTGATTTCAAAATCAGAAAGTGGGGCAATCAAATCTTGACGATGATGCGCTATTGAGACCAAAGCATCCCGGCCATCCCTTACTAGATACACTGATTTTATAGATGGATCATTAGGCTCGAGTTGATGAGGTAGCAAATGTGTTTTAACGACCTCATACTGGTCATAGTCTTCATCTACTGGATAGGTAGTTTCATGATGAAAAGTACTAGATTTGATACCATAGACTTCAAATAATACATTTCTAAAAAAGGTGTTCCCTGAACGGGGAAATGAAGCTAGCCAGATCATTTGAATTGCTTATTTAATTATTTACTGAGATGCAAGCTATACATTTTTGAATTC
>CAXBGT010000301.1:0-3769 GCA_963975265.1 uncultured Saprospirales bacterium | reverse complement strand
GCGCGAAGGTGGCAGAGTTTATGAAAAAGAAAATTAATTCTTCCCCTTCGGAGGAGGTTAGAGAGTGGAGTAACACAAGTCATTGATTTACAACCAGTCATGTTTTTATCTAAACGTAGATGTATTCGTTATTTTAGTCTCGTTTTTACCACTCTAGTATACTTTTGCTAACTATCCTAAAAGATCAATCGCTACACGAATTAGCGAAGCTGAATTCCTAGGTTACATTTTTTATCGTGACCAACTATCTAACCATAAAAGATTTGTACTATATTAGTCATCAAATCTAGAAAATGCTATCACCATTAACCAATACGATAAAGCAGCTTTTATTTCCTAATATCTGCATGCTATGTGCCAAAGACTACGCCTCTAGCAATACTAATCCGTTTTGCTTTTCATGTACGGTTAACATGCCATACACCAATCACTTCAAAGCCAAGCCCAATAGTGCTACGCCAAAATTTCGTGAAAGAATACCATGTGTTGATGTAGCGTGCATGCTCAACTTTTATAGTTATTCTGATGTGAAACTGATGCTGCATAGATTGAAATACAAAGGGAGAAAAGATATAGGTATTCAATTGGGATTGATGGCTGGTAAAAAGGCTAATAATTCACCTTTCTTTGAGGATATTGATCTAATAGTTCCAGTTCCATTGCACAGCTCTAAACTCATTAAGAGGGGATATAATCAGGCTGCTTTTATCGCAAAAGGAGTAAGTGAAAAAATGAATGTTCCTGTTCGTGAAGATGTAATACTAAAACATACTAATACTAGATCTCAAACTAAAATGAATAGGATTGAACGGGTAAAAAACGTTCAATCATCTTTTAAATTAAATGATAAACAAGGAATACAAGGGCGCCATATATTAATAGTCGATGATGTTTTGACGACAGGGGCTACTATTGAAGCTTGCGCAAATCACTTATTAGAATCCAAAGGAGTAAAATTGTCAATCTTATGCATGTGTTTAGCACGGAATTAGACTTTAATTACTGCTTAAATGTCTATTTTTGAACTTTATATACTTGGAATCTATTCAAAAAATAGATTCAATGAAAATGAAATATGAACAGAGATATTGCTGATATGCGAAGGAACTACACTCAGGGCTACTTAACCATAGACTCCGTTGTGGAAAATCCGATTGAGCAATTTAGAGTTTGGTTTGATGATGCTACACATAGTGAAGTAGTAGAACCAAATGCAATGATAATTGCGACTGTTAATAATAAAAATATTCCATCTGCAAGGACAGTTTTGTTAAAGGAAATAGATTCTGAAGGATTCCTGTTTTATACAAATTACACAAGCGATAAAGCGAAGGATATTTCTACTAATTCCAACGTTTCCCTTGTTTTTCTATGGAAAGAAATTGAAAGACAAGTGCGAATAACAGGAGTTGCAGAAAAAATAAGTGCAACCCATTCAGAACAATATTTTCATAAACGTCCAAAAGGGAGTCAAATAGGTGCATGGGTATCTCCTCAAAGTTCAATCATAGAGGATCGAAGTATTCTGGAAGAAAGACAAAAGGATATAGAATCAAAGTACAAGAATGAAGACAAATTGCCTTTACCTGATTTTTGGGGTGGATATATTGTAAAGCCGACTGCTATCGAATTTTGGCAAGGAAGACCTAGTCGATTACATGATAGACTTCGATACAAATTGGTAGATGGTAAGTGGAAAATCGAAAGATTGGCTCCTTAATATTTTATGCCTTTTTGAGCGAGTACTTGTCCATTCCAGTTAATTCTCCTAGATAATTTACTTTGTCAGATTGGATGAGGTTCCGTATTCTCCATTCGACGGTGGTATCTGTGATCGAGTGGGAAGAATTACTTATAGTCTGATTAATCACTTCGGATGCTTTTGTCCACAGATTTGGTATCTGAGAAAGTATATATTCATCATGAAAGTCTTCACTTACTGAAAGTATTTCATTGCTATTTTTTATTCGATAGGCACTATTTTCTTGTCTCATACTTACCCAAAGATCTCGATACATCTGTTGGGCCTCTTTTCCTATTGTCTGCTTGTACTCATAGAGTTGGTGAACTTTATCGGGAGGAAACAGCGCTAAATTAACTGCTGGTAGATCATCATTTAGCTCTTCAGGGGATAATCTAGAAAGATCGATAATAGACCATTTAAGATTTCTGTTTTCCATATAAGTCATCAACCATGCCGAAGCTAATATATCATGACACGAATCCCCTTGCCAAATCACTACTTCACAATCCAATACTTGATCTAACAGGATCATAGATTCTTGATAGAAAAGATCGACATCCAGACCGAAGTGTATCTCCTCATCAATCATTTTCCACTAATCTTGTCTTTGAGAAGTATTCATCTCTGCATCGCATTCTGCGATCGGACCCTGTGTGAAGTCATCTCTTGAAGGTATTGCTTTATCTCCTGGAAGACCATATGATTTTATTGCTTCTTTCAAACAACCTGTTGCTGAGTCGCCGTATCCAATGTGATTTTTTTTCAGAGGTATATGATTTCTAATTTTGAATAATAATGGTTTCAATAAAGGGATTTCTTTTCAAAACCAGTTTAGTAATCGTAAATATAACAATGATGGGATTAACATTATGTTCTTAGATCACTTCAAAAAAAGCCACCTGAATAAGATGGCTTCTCCTGAATATGAATTAATTAATATTGACCTATCTATTTACTTTGAGACAATCACTTTTTTAGAAATGACTTTTTCCCTTGTCTTATTTGGATTAGATATAAGCCATTAGAATACTTATCTGTTGTCACATCAATCATGTGCTCTCCTTCAATGGTTATTTTTCGATATACGACTTGTCCAATTTCGTCGTACATTATTATCTCTTTCTCATTTCTCGAATTAGATGTTGGATTTCGATATAGATGTACTTCGAATTTTCCTTTCACATTTCTTTTATTTATTACGTTGTTTGTAATTTCTGAAACAGAAATATCGGCTATTTGCACTGAAAGTAATGTATGTGATATCTAGATGCTAATTGTCAACATCTATCAGTAAAAATAGAGGAGGAAAGAATATGGTAGTATATGAATTGTGAATTTGGCTATTTAATTATTTCTGCTCCAAGTAGTTCGTCAGGTATTCCAAATGCATCCACATATGCAACTGCATCAGGTCGTATTTCAGCACATAATTTTGTCACTAATCTACGAATTGCCTTAGTCTTGGAACCATCTACATAGTCACTTTCTAAATACCAGCCTTTATGTTCTTCGATTATTGATAGCGCATATAGATCACATAATTTAGATAATGCATCTTTTTCAGGGCCTTCTTTAGTATTATCTATTTTTAGAGCGAAATTTCTTAGTACTAACCTCTCAACATATGCTTTTGCAAGCTCGATCATATGATTTTGACATTTCAAAAACGCATCATATGGAGCTATTCTCTTTTTGAGATAATCTTGCATTCTTTGACTAAGGCTAATCAGTAATTTTTTCTCTCTAAATCGAAATGCATGAAGATGAAAACCTCTATCCAATATGTGTTCGGAAGATGTGTTTCTTGTGTAAATCGGATTATAACCAACCATTGTGTTACTTATTCGGTCACCCAAATACCTTATAACAGCGGTAAATCCTTCATCATGAAACGATTGCTTGAATTCTGTCAATAGTCCTTTTGCCACTAGTTGTAGTAAAACTGTATTGTCTCCCTCAAAAGTGGTAAAAATATCACTATCTCCTTTTAGTGCATCAAACCTATTCTCAGATAAATATCCTTTA
>CAXBGT010000300.1:0-3794 GCA_963975265.1 uncultured Saprospirales bacterium | reverse complement strand
AATCTTCCGCATCTACACATTCATCGTTATCTGGTGGAGTGATCCACTTGATTCCAAAGTTGACGTTCCTCCTGCCATTGCATTACTTCCTACAGCTATTAAGTACGTAGTCCCTGGCACAACATCTATTAATGGTTGGGTTAAGGCATTTAAATCGTCAAATGTTCCAGAATAACAAGTAGTACCCGCCACGAAAGTTAAATCGTCACAATCTGGCCCAACCTCATATACTGCTAGGAATGGACTTACACCACCGAAATTAATCTGAAGATCTAGAAATTCTGCATTTGCAGGCGCTGTTGCTTGATACCATGTCACAGGGAAATCATCAATTCCACAATCTGTAGGATCAAGATTTGTATCTTCTGGACACGCACCAGTTGTATTGGCATTAATTACCATCCATTCACATTCAAAGCCTGGGATAAAATCTGTTGTATTGGGTGAATCGCAATTATCATTAGGTTGTTCTAGCGCTAATGGAGTAATTGTAATTGAAAAATCTCCTGCATTATCATCACTTGTAGAAACTCTTATAACATATGTACCTTCTCCTACACATTCAAATTCCTCATTGAGGACAGCTGATAAAGTACAAACTTCATCAATAGATGAAGCACCAGGACCTGTATTACAAGCCCCAACTGGATCATCTTCAAAAACAACAAGATTGATATCCCCAGTTAGCCCATTTGGCACAGCTGATGTAATTGTTACTTGGAAACCTTTATCTGTAGAAGGAACTTCGTATGTATACCAAACGGTATTGGTTTCATCTCCATCTGTACATACTGAACTATTGTACTCTCCAGCTGCTGGTTGAGATGCACATGTCGTACTCCCATCGATAGATATATTACCAAATAGAGCAACAGCATCAATACATTCATCATTTTCAGGTGGTGTGATCCATTTAATTCCAAAATCTATCTGTGAACCATTTGGATCTGTTACACCTACAGCTATAAGATATGTAGCTCCTCCTATCACAGGAATTAATGTATTCCCATTAGCTACTAAGTCAGTAAACGTACCATCATAACAGGTTGATTCTGGCACGAAAGTTTGATTGTCACAATCTACTGGACTGCCTGGGAAAACCGCTATCATGGGATTAGCACCATTTCCAGAGATTATCCTTATGTCTAAAAATGTAGCATTAGCTGGTGCAGTAATCTCATACCACACTACTGCTCCGACACTTAACCCACACGCAGTTGGATCTAAGACTTCATCTTCTGGACACGCTCCTGCGCTGTTAGCTGTTGTTTCCATCCATTCACACTCTAATCCGGGGTTGAGCGTGTAATCAGGGTCTTCACAATTATCATTAGGCTGAATAAGAGCCATTGGCGTTATTTCAATAACAAAATCACCTTCATTCGCTGTACTTGTAGAAACTCTGATAGCATAAGTGCCAGACCCGACACACTCAAATTCTTCATTTATTATTGCTGATGAGGTACATACTTCGTCAAAGATATCTGCTCCCGCTCCAGTTGCACAAACCCCGACTGGATCATCTTCAAATACTACAAGATTGATATCTCCCATTAGCCCGTCAACAGCAGCTCCAGTGATAATCACATGGAATCCTTTATCTGTAGGTGGAACTTCATATGTGTACCAAACGCTATTGGTTTCATCTGTATCTGTACATTCTCCACTATTATACTCTCCACCTGCTGGTTGAGTGGCACCTGAAGTTGTACCATCAGTTGGAGTACCTCCTACTAAAGATATAGCATCTGTGCACTCATCATTATCAACCATAATAAATTCAAAAGCAGTGCTAATATCATTGCTAAATAAATAATTATGTGGAGTTGGAATATTAAAAAAGAAGAAGAAACAGAAAAGTAATCGGAAGAATAGTTGATTCGGATCAGTCACAGAAATTGGTTTAGTTTAAACAAATATAGTCAACCAATTTAAATGATTCAAAAAACAATAGATGGGTGAAAGTAACAATTACTAATTGTTAATAATTTGTATAAACAACATTACCGCATAAAAAATCCAGTACTCGCAATTAAGAGAATACTGGATATTATTATTTTAAGTTGATGTTTTCTTAGCAGTTACGCTAAAAACCTGTTCACTGCTTTTTCTGCACGAGTGACTACATTGTAGTCGATGGAATAGGTAACAAATTTTCCATCTTTCTCAGCATTTACAACACCTGCCATCTTCATTATTTTGAGATGTTGTGAGGTTATTGATTGCTCAATCTGCAATGCGTGGTAGATTTTGTTTACATTGATCGCTCCTTGCTGATCGATAAATTCTAAGATTTTTAGTCTTAAAGGATGGGCTAAAGCTCGCATTAACTCACAGGAGTAATTCAGCTTTTCGCCGTTAAAAACAACTTTCGTTCCTTTCATTAGTTTGTAGTTTCTTATTTTGAATATTGGACCTAGAACAAATATGAAATTTTATAATGTGTTATCATAACTATATTATAAAAAATGCATATATGTAACTTAAATAGTTCCAATACAGCTCAAAAAAGACTACAGACGGTATACAATATGCTTACAAAAGAAGTATTAATTGTTTATAAATGACTATTAATCAACTGGTTTAGTTAGGTCATTTAAAGTAAAGTTACTACCCCGCTAAATCTTCTACTAAAACTGATATCTGAGCTAATCGACTTTTATCTAAAGAGTAATAGATAAACTTACCTTGTCTTTCAGTTGCTACGACGCCTGCTCTTCTTAAAATAGCTAAGTGCTGAGAAGCTACTGACTGCTCCAATCTCAATTTGATGTAGATGTCTGTTACAGTCATAGTCTCACCATCTTCCAACAAGTCAATTATTCTTTGACGTAGTTTGTGATTAACTGCTCTTAACACCAATACCGCTTTTCTAAGGTCAGCATAATCCAACTGGACGTCATTGCCGCTTTTCTTTAGCGTTACGGTTTCATTCTTTTTATTCCTCATTACGAAATTGTTTGATAGTTCACGGAAAATTCTATACTCTATACCTTTGCGAATTGTATGCCAAGTTTTTGTAATTCGTAAAATGTTGAGTGGAAATAGAAAGTATTTTACATTTCAAAAATGAACCATGTATAAACAAATCACTGTCGTCACATTAAGAAAATAACATGTAGATAGTCATTCACATTATCAATAATTATATATATAGAACAATGATAGTGAGAAAGAAATTCCTATTATCGAAGAATATTTTTCTTTTGGACGGTGATGTTCGCACCTTTGTAATAATTGGGTTCGTAGTAGGCAATGTCTTCAAACATTTTTTTATCGAATTTTTCATTAGACATCTTCACCATATGCCTCGCTGAGCATTCAATATCATGATATTGAGCATTAGATATCGTTAAAATGTCTTTTGACTTGGGTACTCCATCACCGCAAAAATGGATTTTATCATGGATTGACAAGTCTTTAAAAGTAGTTTCATCAAGAATAATTGGTGCTACAGGATGAAGATTTTCGAAGCTCCTATTATAGATCGCATGGTAGACTTCTTTTCGTCGGGCATCTATCATTGGTATAACAAGGTCGTTTGCCCCGCACAAATGCATAACACTACCAGCAAGAGCTTCTAAGGTACCTACAGAAATGAGAGGGATGTCAACTGCAAAACATATTCCTTTGGCGGTAGCAGCACCTATTCGCAAGGCCGTGTAAGAACCAGGACCACGACTGATGGATACCGCATCCAAGTTTTTAGCAGTTATGCTCATTTCTTTGAAGCATTCATCAATAAAAACAGCAATTACTTCGCTATGACTGTACGATCTAGGTGTCTCCCTTAT
>CAXBGT010000299.1:0-3835 GCA_963975265.1 uncultured Saprospirales bacterium | reverse complement strand
ATAATTAGAAAATATGCGAGAGAATTTTAAAATAGAGCTTACTTCTGAAAACCCCGAAATATTAAAAAACCCAAAGGGCTGATCCCTTGTAGCGATGTCCGTTTAGGCGTCATCCAATTTAGGTAGCTTTAAAATCTCTGGGGCTGATTCCGAATATGAAATCCAGTCTACCTTAACAACATAATCTCTACTAAGGCTCTAACCCATCCATATCTAACAAATCAGAAAGATCAATATCATCTTCATCGTCAGAATCTTCATTTGATTTGCTAGCATCTTCTAGTAATTTTTTCAGTGCTGCATTTTCATCGAGAACCTCCAAGCCATCTTCATCTAATGTCGCATTCACGATCTTCACTTCGATGTCTTCTACTCCCAATACACTTGAGATAAAATCTATCATTTCTTGAGGATTATCCTTATTCAATGAGTCTCCATGCTCATTAAATGCATCATCAAGAGCAGTTATCGCACTATCAATGAATCCCATTGTTTCTTGCAATTTATTCTCATCTCCAGTTTGATAATACTCGCTATCATCTTTGCAATCCCAAGTATCGAAGTATTTTGTGGATAGATATTTAAGAAGTTTCACTATTTCGATATGTGTTGCGGTACCTCCATACTGAGTTTTAGTAAACGCATAATAATCATCGTCCTCTAGAAATCGTTTGATATCTTCGTCTGGAAATACAGATAGCATCGGAGAAACCAATCTACCGTCAGGTAGAAATGTCATACTTATCGGCTCACACCCCTTTGGACTTGTCATTATTCCATTCAGAATCAAACCAGAATTCGAAGTCAGATCATTTGTTGATTTAATAACCTTATAATCCCAGTCTCTAGCTTCAGAGATATCAATTAGCTCACTTGTAATCTCGTCAATGAGTGCTACCGATTTAAGCTTTCCTTTATAATGAAGTGTTACTCCCATGATACAAATATAATACAATAACAAATGCTATAATGAGATTATTTATCATCTCATTATAAATTTCACCCTTCCTCCAATCCTTCTTGCCCCCACCACCAAAGAAAACTAACCTCCTTATTACGTGACATTTACACACCTTTTAATCATTTGATCAAAAAAACATAATGATTTCCGACTAGTTATGAAACAAATCAATAACGTGATCGTCATTTCCATGTAGTCAATATTCGTCTAGACTTTTCTCGCATTCATCCTCTTTTCAAGTTGTTTTATATAGTACCTTGCATAATTATAGTACTATGCTATACATAGTACTATAATATCGTCTACCTTTGCCTTATAGAATTACTATTACTAAAACTAGAGGTACACACGACCAGACATGGTTACCCACCTCACAAAACCTTAACAATGAAAAAGCTAATCTATCTATTTTGTTTTATACTATGCGGTATTACCATGGCTGCAGCTCAAAATGGGATCGTCAAAGGTCAAATAATCGATGAAGAAGGAATACCACTTGAGTACGCAAACATTCTAATTTTAAATTCTGCTGATTCAACGCTATATAAAGGAGGACTATCTGAAAAAGAGGGCTGGTATACAATTGACAGAATAGATGATGGTTCATATCTTATACATTCTACTATGATTGGCTTCGGGAATGCATATTCAAAATCTTTCTCGATCATAAATTCTAATACTGTACAAGTATCTACACTAAAATTGACAAATGGTATTGAGATAGATGAAGTCACAGTCACAGCTAAGAAACCATTTATAGAGTTAAAAGCTGATAAAATGATCATTAACGTTGCTAACTCTAGCATAAGTGCGGGTAATTCAGCTCTAGAGGTGTTAGAAAAGTCTCCAGGAGTTATTGTTGATAATAACAATAATATTAGTCTTCGAGGAAAGCAAGGTGTTCTTGTCACTATAAATGGAAAGAACCAATATATGTCAGGAGATGAAATTACTAGACTATTAGAAACTATGCCTGCAAGTAACATTGATAACATTGAAATAATAACTAATCCATCAGCAAAATATGATGCTGAAGGGAATAGTGGGATTATCAATATTGTCCTTAAAAAGAATGAGAATATTGGCTCAAATGGGTCGGTTTCAACTCAAATCCGTCAAGGATGGAGAACAAGTCATAATCATAACCTGAATCTGAATTATCGTTCTGAAAAAGTAAATATCTATGGAGCAGGAGAATACTACAATTGGGGTTGGGAACAAAACTTAAGACTGATGAGAAATATTCCGTTTGAGAATGGAGTTACAGCTTTTAATCAATTAGCAAATATGGTAGAAACTGGTGATGGATACAATCTTAGTTTAGGAATGGACTGGAATGTGAGTGACAATACTTCAATCAGTCTGCTTGCGAAAAGGAATGAAGGTGATGAAGAAGGACTCAACGATAATACGACCAATATCAGTGGAGACAATTCTCCAGAATTCAATATACTGAAGGTCAACACTATTGGGAATGAAGACTATAACAGACAAAACTATAATGCCAATGTCAATCATAAGTTCAACGACAATGGGTTAGATCTATCTTTTGATATCGACTACAATATGTACGATAACACAGAGTTAGTAAACTACGACAACTTCTTCTTAGATGCTGACAATGTAGAAGTCGACGCCCCCTTCTATCTAAGAAATAATCGAAATACTGCGATAGATATCTTGGCATCAAAGCTAGATCTGACACTACCAATATCAGAAAAAGTGAATCTTGAAATCGGTACTAAAATAAGCATGGTAAATACTGACAATGGCACACAATTTGATCAAAAAGATTCTCAAGGTACTTGGATAGATCAAATCGACCGAAGTAATGATTTCACTTATAGTGAGGACGTTATGGCAGCATACCTTAACGGATCTGGAGCAATAGGTTCTTTCATGATTCAAGCGGGAGTAAGAATAGAGCAAACTACATCAGAAGGCAGATCGATTACGCTTGATAGAACTGTGCCAAGATCTTATACTGACTTCTTCCCTAGTCTAAGCGTATCAAAATCCATCAATGAAAAACATAACCTAAGTGCGACTTTCAGTAGAAGAATAGAACGTCCGAATTATAAAGATCTAAATCCGTTCGAAAACTACTTAGATCAGTACACATTCGAAAAAGGAAATCCTTTTTTGAATCCTCAGTACACAAATGCATATGGAGTGAATTACGCAATGGGAAGGCAGCTTTTCGTGGCTTTGAATTATAGTCACACGAGTGATGCAATTACAGAAGTAATTGAACAAGTTTCGGAAGAAAACAAAAACTATCAGACTACTCAAAATCTTGATGATTTCAGCAATATTAGTATTACAGTATCAGCTCCAAAGGTTTGGACAGAGTGGTGGGTATCAAGATTGAACTATACTGGTTTTTATACTGATTTCAAATCTGAAATTCCATCAGGAACATTGGATAATCAGAAATTCACGAATATGGTAAATCTTAATAACGAACTTAAAATCCCTGGTGGTTGGAACTTAGAGGTAGCCGGGCGGTATCAAGGAAAGCTTACTTTTGGACTATTCGAAATTGATCCTCAAGGAAGTCTTGACATCGGTCTCTCAAAATCAATTATTAATGGAAGAGGTAATATCAAGGTAAATATGAGCGATATTTTTAGAACCAAAAATAGCAATGTGAGAATCGATCAAGATGACTTAGATTTATTGATTATGCAAACAAATGATACACGTAGAATTACTGTAAATGTAAGTTATCGATTTGGAAATGATAAAGTAAAAGCTGCCAAGAAAAGAACTACTTCCGCCGAAGAAGAAAATGGAAGAATATAATATTCTCTTATGGTAAGTAAAAAAGATCCTAAATTTTGACTACCCCACCGCAAGCGGATGGAGCATTAG
>CAXBGT010000298.1:0-3846 GCA_963975265.1 uncultured Saprospirales bacterium | reverse complement strand
GACAGTTTTAGCCTCTAGATTTGGAGATAGATTAGGCAAAGGTATTCGCACTGGAGCTAGAGATGCATTACTATCTCAAGAAGCCAATTCAGATAATAGAGGTAGAGTTTTTGGATTCCATAAGGCAATGGACTCATTTGGTGCAGCATTAGGACCATTATTGGCTTTGGCATTCCTATGGTATTATCCAGAAGAATATAAAACGCTATTTCTAATAGCTATTATTCCTGGAGTATTCGCCATCGTTAGCACCTATCTCATCAAAGAGAAAAAAAATAAAAGTGCTACAAATTCGTCAAAGCGGCCTAGCTGGAATGACCTGATCTACTATCTAAAAACCAGTTCGAAAAGTTATAGAAAACTTATTCTTGGCCTACTTCTATTCTCTCTAATAAACAGCACTGATTTATTTTTACTTCTCTTTCTTAAAACAATAGGTTTTGATGATGTCCAGATCATATCAGTTTATATTCTTTACAATCTAGTCTTTGCATTTGCAGCATATCCTGCAGGTGTTTTAGGAGATCGGTTCTCATTGAGAAAAGTATTTCTTATGGGACTTCTGTTTTTCTCCATTACCTATATTGGACTGGGGAGTATTGTTGATATTTCAGTGTTCCACATTATAGCATTATTCACTCTTTATGGCTTATTTTCTGCCTGTACAGAAGGTGTTTCCAAAGCTTGGATAACTAAGGAGGTAGATGGTTTAGAGATCGGTTCTGCTATCGGCAATTTTGAAGCTCTCAATAGTATCACAACTATGCTGGCAAGTGCGATCGGAGGCATAATCTGGTATCAATTTGGTGCACCAGCACTATTTATTGGAACTGGAGTGTTGTCAGTCGCCGTGATTCTATATTTTATGCTTGGCCAAGAGGAAACTGCCGTACACTAAGGGATTGATAAATAGTTTTTTTGAGTAGCAGGTAAACCATTATGTATTTCCGAGCATCATATTATTCAACTAACTAACTTTAAAACGAGAATAACCTGCACCTAATTACCTGAAAAATTAAAGCATAATTCGAACAAAAAGAATTGTGATCGTATGCTAGAAAGATTCTCTTTACATATTTCGTCCTATGAGAGAGATCTTTGAACATCTTTAGGACAATCCTTAGTTATTTTGGACAGCAGCTAGCTTTTAGAGTCAATTTGTCAACACTCGGCTGTAATGCTTAATGCTATAATTTCTAAGTCAGTCATCTTTGGCTTATTTGGATAAAACGGATTTTTCCCTCCGCATTCAGAATATTCTTTAGTGTACACCTTTAGTGCTTGTTCCGCTTTACAGTATAGTGCACGTAGATCGTGTGTTTTAGTACATTTTAGATTAGTCGAATAATCTTCAATATGCTGAATTTTAGTAATATGTGCGGTCTGTTTTATTGTTTTTGATGGAGCAACGCATTTATTTAGTAATTAGGTTGCATGTATTAAATGGCAAGCAGTAACAAACACCTGCATTCTATTAATTCTAATGATCTAGTACCTTGCGAAGCAATCACGTTAATCAGTGTAGCGAATAGAATATTAGTGGGTCAAGTGAGTTTTGGGCAGCAAAAACACAACGGGAATTGTAGCGAATGGCACTTTCGTTGGCTGGCTGATGCATCAAAAGCTTAATGTAATTCACTTAGATTTTTTAACTATACTACAAAATGAATTTGCACCCTTTGCTTAAGTGGTTTTGTAAAACTAATGAAGATGAATCAAAACACACAGGATCGTGACAATCTAAAATATGAAAGACGTATATTTATGCCCTTCCTACAAGCGCGTTTCATGATGTTATTGATGCTCAATGATTAAAAATTGATACTGTTGGGCCTGTAGTCGATGACAATGGCGTTGGAGCTAAGTGTTGATAAGAAATATTATTAAAAAATTTGCTAGAATGGAATTTTTTCAAACGCATCAAGACAAAATTATTTATATCATTATTGTTCTTTTGACAATAGTTGTACTTCGTGTTCTTACTAATTTATTTTACAATAGATTGGTGAAAAAGGAATTAGGAGATGATAAAGGCACATTTCATATAGTAAAACGAATATTGAATTCTCTATGGATTGTGTTAGGGATGATTGCTGTTTTTTATATAAGTACTCCAGAGGATAGTTATACTTATGCTTCTTTAGCAAATGATTTCAAACTTGTTGCTTATGTGGGTGTTGTAGCTGTGGTTACTTTAGTCGCTGCCTCTAGTGTCAATCTTTGGTTTAAACATATCATTACCAAGAGGCAATTGCATAACTCCGACACTACCAACTTAAGGTTTTTAAGGTATTTGGTTGTTATGGGAATTTATTCACTTGGGTTTATTCTGGCGATTCTTGTGTTTCCCTCTCTTCGAAGTATTGCGCATACTGCTTTAGGTGGGGCTGGTGTGTTTGCTCTGGTAATAGGCATTGCTTCACAAGAAGCTTTGGCAAATGTGGTAAGTGGAATTTTCATCATCTCTTTTAAACCGTTTAGAGTTGGGGACATCATAGAACTGTCAGATACAAACATTGGAACGGTAGTAGACATTACCTTGCGGCATACTGTTATTCGAAATTTTGAGAATAATATGATTGTGATACCTAATTCTATCATAAATAAGGAGAAGTTGGTCAATGTGAATTTGGGACAATTGAAATGTTGTGAAAGACTTGAAATCAATATTTCTTACAGCAGCGATCTTGATCTGGCGAAAAAAATCATAAAAGAGGAATGTGAAAATCACCCCTTACTTTTGGATAATCGGACACAAGAAGAGCAGGAAAAGGGTGTCCCACTCGTTATTACTGCACTTACTAGATTGAATGACTTTTCAGTTACCATCAGAGCATGGGCTTGGGTGCGTAACTATTATGATGTTTATCAACTGCGATGGGATGTTTACGAAAATGTAAAAAAGCGATTTGACAAAGAGGGTATAGAAATGCCATTTCAACGAACAGTAGTCGTGCGACAAGAAGATGGTTTTAATATAAAGATGGAAGGTACTCCATCATCATTCAAATCTAAATAGAGTGAAGAAATCCAAACGAATAGTTGATGCGACTTCAGAATTTGCTCGGAAACTGAATATCTCTACCAAAGAAAAAGTAAGGAGGATAATAGAAGAAACCGACACCAGAGAAGGTCGAATATTCGATATCTCAATCCAACTACTTATTATATTTTCAATAATCGTTTACTCATTTGGAACACTTCCGAATTTGTCACCTTTTTGGGTCAAAACAATAAATATTATTGATATCTTTTGTTACATAATTTTTTCCATTGAGTACTTCTCGAGGATTTACATTTCCAAAAACAGTTTTAAATACATCTTTAGTTTTTATGGTATTATAGACCTATTAGCAATTTTACCTTTCTTGTTCGCAAGACAATTCGATTTAAGGGCCATTCGAGCATTGAGAGTTTTTCGAGTTATTAGTGCATTGAAAATATCAAAGTACAATGATGCATTAAGAAGGTTTACAATTGCATTAAAAATTATCAAACCAGAGCTTACTTTGTTCTTTATATTAACAAGTATTTTTCTTTTTCTATCGGCTGCTGGCATTTATTACTTTGAAAATGAAGCGCAACCAGTGCAGTTTGCTTCCATTTTTCATAGTTTATGGTGGGCGATTATTACCTTGACTACTGTGGGTTACGGTGATGTCTATCCAATAACTTTAGGAGGTAGAGTATTTACTTTCTTCATTCTTTTGATTGGTTTAGGCATAATAACCATTCCTACCGGTCTAATCGCGAGTGCTTTATCTGCAGCAAGAAATATTGATTTGGAGGGAGAACATGACAATGATAACGAAGAAAAAGAATGACCCTAAATATGGTGAAGCACTT
>CAXBGT010000297.1:0-3904 GCA_963975265.1 uncultured Saprospirales bacterium | reverse complement strand
TTTTTATGCAAAAACATCTTTTTTATGACCCCGACGCAAGCATCGGAGAATTTAACTATTAAAAATCATAATAGACAATGAAAAAAATAACAATCAACGCAAAAATAAAAGCAGCCAGAGAAGATGCATGGGCGTATTATACAAACCCTGAACACATCGTCAATTGGAATTTCGCCTCTGATGACTGGTGTTGCCCTAAAGCTGAAAACGACTTAAAGGTCGGAGGAAAATATTTGGCAAAAATGGAAGCTAAGGATGGAAGTTTTGGATTCGACTTTGAGACTACATACAGTGAAGTTACTACCAACGAATCTTTCACTTATGGATTAGGCGATAGAAATGTGTCTGTAAATTTTAACAATGTAGGAGATCAAACTGAGGTAATCATAAAATTTGATCCAGAGACCGAAAACCCTATTGATATGCAGAGAAATGGAAGGCAGGCGATCTTGAATAACTTCAAAAAGTATGCAGAATCTAAATGAAGTGACAAGAGAACATCATGTTAATCACTATGCAAGTCATCTTAACCACAATTTTCGAATCACTTCAATCATAAAATATCAGCATTGATCAATGATCAAGCAAAACCTATAATGGAAGCATTCATTAAATACCTCCGACAGTTTCCACATTATACACCTAAAGTATTTGAGCAAATTAAACCTTACCTCATTGAGAAACAGCTAGATCGATGTGAATATTTCCTTACAGAAGGACGTGTTTGCAGAAGTATAACCTTTATAGAAAGTGGCTTATTGAGATTACACTATAGTACAGACAATAAAAAGGTTACAAACTGTTCCTGCAGAGAAAACACGCTTACTTGCTCGTATAGCAGTTTATAAGTTATATTGTGCAAACCTTGGCGATAAAGGTTAAGCTTTCATTATAATAGTTAGCTGGGTATCATCCATTTTTAAAAACTAGTGGTAGTAAAGGTCTTCATATTTACGTACCGATTATTCCAAAATATGACAATGAAACTTTGTTGGCTTCTGTAAAATCACTTACGAAAGTCTACATGAAAGAAGATCCAAGTGTAACGCTTAAAATGAGCAAAGAAAAAAGAGAGGGTAAGGTACTTCTGGATATTTATAGAAATCATAAGTCACAAACTTGTGTTGCGCCGTACAGTACGAGAGGCAAACCTGGCGCTCCTGTTTCTACTCCGATTTATTGGAATGAATTACCTGATCTAAAATCATCGAAAGCATATGATATTCACTCTGTCTTAAAGCGATTTAGCACCATTGGTGATCCGTGGGAAGCGTTTTATGAGCATGCCATTCAACTTCATGATCAATCGGAACAACCAGCCGAGAAATTAATCGAATATACTCAAAAGAGAGATTTCACAAAAACTAGTGAACCTGATGCGTCTTCTACCTTAAAGTCACCTAAGAATAGTATGTAATTCCACTTCATGATGCTACTAATCTACACTATGCTCTGAGAATAGAAGATGAAGGAGTCCTTCATCGTTGGGCTATTCCAAAAGGTTTGCCTACTAATAAAGGAATCAAAAGATTGGCGATTGAGACCGAGCCCCATCCTATCAAATATCTAACATTCGAAGGGGTGACTCCGAAAAATGAATATGGCGGTGGGCAAATGTGGATCTTCGACACAAGTGAGTATGAGTATATCAAAAAGGAGGATAAAAAGCTCAAAATTAGCCTACGCAAATGCAAAATAAAGGGTATTTTCAACCTTATAAAAACAAAAGACAGTCAGTGGTTGGTTGATACGGCCATAGAAGAAAGCAAAATTGATAGCATCAAGTCAGTTTCTCCGATGCTTGTATCTTTGGGAGATAAGATTCCCAATAATGCAAGCTACTTCAATGAAATAAAATGGGACGGGATAAGAGTGCTGATCCAGAAAAAAGGAAAAGATGTTAAAATCACTTCTCGAAATGGAAATGAGCTTACAGAGAAATTTCCGCTCATTGTAGAATCTTTTTCAACCCAAGATCCTGAAGAAATAATGGCCGATGGGGAAATCGTAGCATTAAATACAAATGGAACACCTAACTTTAGCAAAGTTGTGGGAAGAATGCATTTAACTGAAAAAATGAGATTGCAAAAGCATCAAAGAAAACACAAACTGTATTTTATGCCTTTGACTGCTTGTATCTTGATGGTTTATCGATCATGCACCTGCCCATAGAAAAAAGGAGAGAATGGTTGAGTGTTAACTTAAAAGTAGAAGAATATATAAGATACTCACAATCGTTTGATGATGGCAAACAGTTATTTGAAGCTATCAAGGCACAAGGAATGGAGGGTATCATGTGCAAGCTCAAAGGTAGTAAATATGAGGCTGGAAATAGATCTAAGTCTTGGCTCAAAATAAAGGTGAGCGCAACAGACGAAGCGTTAATTATAGGATACACAAAAGGAAAAGGAGACCGATCTAAATTATTTGGTTCATTGCATCTAGTAAAAAAAGAAGTAGAGGAATTAGTGTATTATGGAAAAGTAGATACAGGGTTTGACCAAGCAAAAATCAAAAGTATATTGAAGCTACTTAAAGAAGTGCCAATTACCAAAAAAAAGATCAATGACACCATTGAAGGAGAAGAAAACACGATCTGGATTGAGCCACAATACGTTTGTGAAATAAAGTATGCATCAATGACCAACAATAATAGTTATAGAGAAGCAGTATTTTTAGAAATGAAAAAGAGAAATTCCTTGTAATTAATAAATGAAAATTACACTTCGACATATTATCAACCTTTATTTATATAGCAGCTTGCATATTGGCCTATGCTGTGTATTTTTATATCTATTTACCATTGAGAGATTTGGATTTGAAGTTGATTATTCATACCTGATTTTTATATTTTCGAGCACGATTTTCACCTATTCAATTCACAGGATAATAGGCATGAATAAAGTACGAAAATTCGAGCATCAAGGAAGGTTCGCTGTGATCTCAGAATTCCGAATGCATATCATCTTCTATGCTATTATTGGAGGACTTGTCTGTGCATACACATTTTCGGAATTTCCATTTGTTAGAATAAAACTGTTAGTTCTTGCTGGGACTATTTCAATTCTTTATACACTTCCTGTTTTTGGAAAATCAATGCGATTAAGAGACTTTTCCTTTGTGAAAATATTCTTAATTGCCTTCGTCTGGGCTTTAGTCACTGAAACAATACCATTATATGAAAAAGGAACCGATCTAAAAATCATCCTAGCCCTATTCTTAGAAAGAGCCTTTTTTTTCATTGCAATCACAATCCCATTTGACATTAGGGATATAGAGATAGACCGGTCAAACAATGTAAAAACTATTCCCTCAGCACTAGGAAAGAACAAGTCAATAGTCTTATCATCTCTTTTATTGACACTTTGTATATCAATAGAACTTTATCTAAGCCAAAACAGCCTTTTTACAGGGTTTGCATCAGCTATTGTTGCGTATGTTATATGCGGGATTATGATTTATCTATCAAAAGATAAATCAGACGATTATTATTTTAGTGGATTGATGGATGGCATGATATTATTGCCATGGATATTTTTTCAAGTGCTTAAGTAACACTGCATTGTATGAGACTATCGTAGTCGGGTCTATCGGCTGCAGATTTATGGATATAAGATTCCAACACTTTTCCGTTTCTTATTAGAAATACTCCAGGCATCTGGAATCCATCCCCTATTTGACGAAGCCCTATAGGAATTCCTTTTATTGTTGTTTCGAATCCTCTGATAAAATTTTTCAAACCAAAAAGTTGACTAGCATTACCTTTACTTAATCCAAAAGAAGCATATAGGCCGCAAGTCGGATCAGATATATTTTCAATTCCAGGGACATTAAACTTCTTAAAATACTTTTCCGCTGTTTCGAAATCAGACATATGCACTAAAACTACATTAATGTTCTGTTT
>CAXBGT010000296.1:0-4002 GCA_963975265.1 uncultured Saprospirales bacterium | reverse complement strand
CCGAGATCTTGTATCTGTTTTCATACAGTTCTTCATATTCGGCATCAGTAGTTCCGCTATAGCAACAATTGATAAATGCCATCTCAGGGATATTCTCCAAATTATTGAAAAAGACAGTGTCAAGAAGAGTATCCTCCATCACCAATCCAGTCTTCCCAGTTACAGGATCATATACACCATGGCCACATATATGCAACACTTTATATTTGGAGTTGAGAAGAGCTAATGAATTTTCAACATAGCCTTTATTGATCAAGGGAGTAACCTGCCAATCGGATAATTTCTCAAACTTACTGACTAATAATTCTGCTTCTTCTTTAGCACCAGGTAATTGACTATATTTAGTATAGATCGGATCCCCAATGATAAGTGCATGTAGGTCTCTTGTGATCTTTTCTGATGGGAATATCCGTGAGGTTACCAACTGACGTACAAGGCCACTACTGACAAACGTTGGATCATTGTCAGAATCTTGATCATGAATCATTTCCCAAGGGATATGAGCAATTGCCTTGTCCATCTTCCAAACTATGTTGTGCTGTCCTCTGAGCATTGGTCGCAGATTTCTAGGGAGCAATAATTGGAAGAGACTGTTTGATAATTCTTTATCGAAATTTGATTTTTTTGAGTAAGAAGCTAACAATTTAGTTACCAATTCTAGAGAATAAAAATCTATCGTTTCTTCGACTCGTGCTCCACCTTGTGACGAAAGGAAGGACATTTTACCATTGACACCATCGATGTCTCCATGCATTTTAGTGATAAGATCATACCAATAACTCTGAGTTTTGTTGGTATTCAATTCTTTCAAACCACCATGGTTTTTGGTTATTTGAGCAGGAATTACAATGTCAAGAATATAGTTGAGTTGCTTAATTCGTTTAAGACCATAAAAGGCATCTCTTACTTTATGCTCGAATAGCTCAATCAATTCGAGCTCAGTAATTGGAACAAGGAATTGATCATCCTCAACAAATTCATCTCTGCTTCTCGCTATTATCTGTTTATTGAACTCATAGATCCTCTTATTAGCATTGTTAATTCCAAATAAGATTGCAGTGATAGAAGCATCCATATCTAACCCCCCGAATCCACTACCGATGCATAGACTACTAATAGCACCTTTCAATTTTTTGTCAGTTTCTTTTTGTGAATCTCGCATATGCAGCGCGTAGGAAACTATACCATTTTCTACGGCTTTCCTTAACTTGAAGTCATTGAAATTCGCAGCCTCTCCTATTCCCAGTAAAATACAACCCTTGAAGTAGTTATCTCCATTATAAATGATGATATTATCCTGAGGATCTTCAGGGTATTTTCCAAGAAAATAGTGGTCAGAAAGCGAAAAATCCAGACATCGATCGATATCCTTTTCAGCACTTACTATAGCTTGATCTCTGAAATGCCCAGCCATCACAGGGAACGCTGCAAACTCCAAGTCCCCATGCACTAGTTTTATGGTTAATGTATTAGAATAAGTGTCCCTATCATTTTTGTTGTCAGTACCATATATTAAATCTAACAGATCAACAGCCTTCGCCTCTTCGAAAATAAGTGGTTTCTTAATCTCAGTATCGCTGCCGCCTCTAGATCGAGTAAATTGATTTTCAAATTGCAAAATTAATTCATCTCTACTGAAATGTGTAAACTCGGGTATGGTTACACCTGCTATTGAGTCCCATTTCAGCGCTTCGTAGAGGGCATTTCTAGAATTCGGATGACAGAAATAATTAAAATGAGTTGTATTATAATCCTCAGTCGTGCACACATAAGCACCATCTTTTCTTATGGTACCAAAACGCATGCTACTCGTATTTACTATAAAATCATTGGCTTTTCTATGCACTATATTTCCGAGGATGACACTAAGCGAGTGTAGCAGATTTCTGCCTATTTCTGCATTGCCTTCAATAGCTAACAATGGGGTATCAATATTTCTTGATGAATCATTAAGCATCGTGAGTAGTGGAGATCCAGGGACCATCGCCGCAATTCCTGGAAATGAGTTCGAATCTGATTTTGATCCTACCACTGACACAACGAATCCCTTTATCGTATTGTAGAAAGGATTTAACTTTGCCGCTCCTTTAGTGCCTAGTTCTATCAAGGCAAAAACGGCGCTCAGGAACTGATCTAAATTATTACTCAGCAAATAGGTCCCATTCATAGGAGATCCCGCTCGGATTACTTTATTTACTTTGATCTTTTTTTCTATGGCCAATAGCTTGAGTTCACGAAGTTCTTTGGCATCAACAGAATTGGCTAACGTTGAGAAATCGTCTTCTGTAAAATTACTAGCCTTCTGATCTTCACTTTCTTTCTTATTATCACCGTCGTTCGCATCTGTACTCGTCTTACTATCGGCAATTCCCTCACCATTATCACATATTGAAAGCAAATCAGCAATCAGGCCGCCTCTTGAATGAGCAATAATATCTAAAGTACAGCCCACTGGCAGAGCTCTTAACAGTTTTAAAGTGTTGGTAATTGGACTTTCAGAGATAGTTTTGTGATTAAAAGCCAGTAGGTTAGAACCATATTGGGATCTAATAAAAGTTGCTAGCATCGTATCTTTTGATCCCAGATCTATTGTTTCAAACTCGGCCTCAATTTTCTTCTTTTGTACATCGCACATCGCAAAAATATCACCAAATGCTCCCTCATAACTACTAACAAATCCATGAATAAAAAGTAAATAATGACCCTTGATAGGATTACTAGGCTCTGGTTTAGTTTTCCAATTGTCATCAATTCGAAATAAGCCTTCGTTTTTCATTAATTTATCATCAATAACAGCTCCAAACTTTTTATTTATTTTGGCTGAGCTTGCGCCAATAAGTTTTGTTTTGAAGAACTTTACAGTCTTTACCAGCACTTTGAATACGCCTCTGTTTTCTGTGTTTACATGGAGAGCATCAGGAATAACATATTGCCCTGCCTGTATCTCTCGATTTGATTTCTCGAAAGCATCTTGAATCTTATTTGCAGGTGTAATCCATGATGTACCATCTTCAAAAATAATCTCGACGACATCGTCATCATCATATTGGATTGATTGAGGAGAATCGCCTCTGTTTTGAGATATGTTTATGATTCTTTCGAGTGTATGATTTTCGAATTGTTCTGTTCCTATGTCATCAGTATTTTCAACTGCGCCATTGACGATAATTTCATTCATTTGCAGGAAGGTTGATTATTTACTTGAGGGTATTTTATCTTAACAGGATTTAAAATAAGAGATATCTACCTAAAATGCAAGGGTTTGGGTGTCAGATGTCAGAAATAAAGATGAACGGTTGATTTTTTAGGGTAATGGGTAGTATTTGTATCAGAGAAAGGTATTGATGAATTGCTACATATTAAAAATTCAGGATTCGTCGATCAAGATAGATGGATCAGAGGAATATATAATACTTAAATTCTCCGATGCTTGCGTCGGGGTCATAAAAAAAGATGTTTTTGGATAGAAACGCCTTATCACAAAAAAGATCCGATTTCCGACCTTTAGGTTGGAAATTTTTTGGCTAATGCTTTATCCGCTTACGGTGGGGTAGTCAAAATTTAGGATCTTTTTTACTGGACTCTATAAAACGTCAATTAATCAATTGATTAATGATATTAAGACAATAAAGGATAAAAAACTAAATGTTCAATTAGCTAAACCTGCCAACTCTCGGCTTTCGACTAAACTTTGTCATGAGATAGTTCAAGATCTTATTCACAACTTTACTCATGCCATATTTCTTAGGATTGATCAAAATTAAGAACAAATGGAAAGCCCCAAATAGTAACCCCACTTTTGAAGTGGCGTAGAACGTAACTAACGATAAGAAGATAATTACTCTTAAATATTCGATTGCGAATGTGTTTTTCATGTTAACGGTTTTGCGTTTGTTGGCAATATAACGAATTTGTGTTAGAGTCATAAAAGCCCACCGAATCTTCAATGGGCTTATAATGATAATATCTATGTTTATTTTTATTCAATAGTAGTTCGAAGCC
>CAXBGT010000295.1:0-4016 GCA_963975265.1 uncultured Saprospirales bacterium | reverse complement strand
ATAGATAGATAGATAGATAGATAGATAGATAGATAGATAGATAGATAGATAGATAGATACATATTCTATTAAAATCATATCGCTAAACTTAATCTAATACGCAATTTCATAAGTATTAATCAACAATCCAGCTTCGTATTCCTCCGTATCAATAAGATTCAAGCTATAACTTTTGGTAGAATCACCAAATAGAGATATCCCTTGTCCTAAAAGCAATGGACTCACTTTTAATTTTAAGATATCAATCAATTCATGCTCTAATAGCCAGCCGGAAAACACTCCACCACCACATAAATATACATCGGTATTAGAATCATCTCTGATTTTAGAAATTTCACTAATATCTAGATCTTTTACCACCAGTTTCTCATCTGGATTATCAAATGAAAGAGATTTTGAAAATATGTAGTGCTTCATATGTGGATAGGCAAGTTTGCCAGGGACAAGGCCATATTTATACCCAAACTGATAAGTTTTCCTTCCCATGATGACCGTTTCAAAGTCTTTCAAATCGTCCAAATACTTCTGAACACCATTCCCTCCGCCAACAAAGCCACTGATATCGTCATCGAGCTGAAATGTATCCATCTAATAAAGTTGCTACGTAGTATACTATCTTGTTCATAAGTTCAACTTGAGGTTGTAGTAACTGCTTAGAAATTTGAGGTTTGGATAATCATAAAATTACTATTCTCCTAAGACTTCAATTTTATTATCAATATCCTTGATAGCTTCGATAGCTCCATCTGCGCTCATTAATAGCAATTCATTTCGTATACTTTTCATGGTTTCTAAAGAATACTCCTCCTCTGTGTTTGGCAAAAAACTATCTCTTGGAGCCAACGAAAAAAATATCTTATCTGTCCATTCATTTCTTTCACAATCAATAACAAGATGTATCCTATCAGTAGAACCTTCATTTGATACAGAATGCACATAATTTACATTTGTATACCAGCATTCTCCTATTTTCATTTCAATCCGCTCTCCATCAAGCGTGAAGTTCACATCTGGATTTGTAACAATCGGAATATGTATTCTAAAATTACAATCCTCATATCCTAAATTATAATCTCGATGTGGTTTTATGTACGCGCCCTTCTCAAGTTTTAATAATCGGACAGACAGAAGTGGACACTTAAACTGATCAATCACCTCTTTTATATATCGGACATCATGGAGAAGTGAAGTTTCCTTTATCTCTTTATCCCCTGCAGCAAAAATATTGGACTGGTCTCCACCTACTGCATACAAAGCTATAGAATTCCAATTGCATTCATAAACTCTTTGATTAAAATGCGGTTTCCATTTAGAAGCCAGTAGAGTCTCTAAATCACGTTTTAACTTCTCTTCATTAAATTGAAAAGGCAACTTTAATGTACTTCGTGGTTGATGGGTATTCATGAAATATTTTGATCAAATTTAATCACTTTAAAAAAAAAAGATTGACAAACGAAATATGAGGATTTATCAAAATTTAATTGCAGACTACACCTAACTCATATAACATTCAACAACTTGTGTAATCATTTCATTTTAGATTTCAACTCCTCTATTCTTTTTACATACCGAGTATCCGCACTTAACTCATAAGCCTTATTTACAAATTTCAATGCAGTAATATTATCGTTTTGAGCCTCATAATAGTCAGCTATAGAATCATATCCATTTGCACTTTCAGGAAAATACTCAATACCCATTTTAAAAAAGGCAAGTGATTTTTCAAGCTGCCCCATGTCCATATTCATATGTCCAAGCATAATAAAAAGTCCTTCTTCAAATGGTGGAACAGTGTATCCGAAGTGCTTAGCAAGCTTAACTTCTCTATCCTTGATAAGCTTCACTAATTCATTCAAGGGTGTTTCTGGACTATTAAATTTGTCTGTCCCTTCTATTGGGTACCAATTGAAAAAATAGATCAACCCATCCAATATTGAAGGCAATGGAATTGTACCGTGTATATCAGATTCATAAAACTTCCATCTTAAATTTAATTCGTTTTGGTCATGCTTTTCAGCCAATTGAGAAAACTCAATATTAGACCTAGCAAATAAAGTATATTCAGATGTGTCCTGCATCACGTTGTCTATCTTCACTCCATAATCTTGCATATGCAGCTGTCCCCCCAAAGAAATGAAAAGAGATTTGCCTTGGAAAGTATTATTTTTCAATATTTCTCTAGATTGATTTAATAACTTTTGATTGTCCCAATCTAAGCTAGGGTCTATCGCTAAATAATTTTCAAATAAATCTGGATAATTCATTAGAGCATTTATTGTAAACAAGCCGGCGTACGAATGTCCAATAAGTGTTCGATAATCTGTTACTGGATACTTGTTTTCAACATATGGAATGAGCTCTTCTCCAATAAATTGCATAAACTTATCAGCACCTCCTGTTTCTTGATCATACGCTCTTCCACGTCTTACACTGATTTTTGACGTCGTTAAATCTCTTGTTCTGTTATCTCTATTAGATATCCCTACAATTATCATTTCTGGTATATATCCACCACTGTAATATTGATGAACAGTAGAAACTGCATTGAAGTGGACTCCACCGTCCAAAACAAAAACCACGGGATATTTAGTTGGATTTTCAGGATTATAACTCTCTGGGATATCAACCCAGAACGTTCTATTTTCTTCAAGAGTATTAGAGTATAGACTATCTGTCAATCCAATTTCAGACAAGTATTTTGTTTGAGAAAATCCCTGGATCGCTGATAATAGAACAATAGACAAGATGTATGGATAGACAAGGTTAATTGAAAATTTCATATGTTTTCAGATATTTAGTTAGGCAAATTAACTTTTATTTCTTCAAAAACAATTTTAATTAATTATTCCAAATCAATTTTAAGTCTTTACATACAAATTATTATCTCATAATTTCTAGAATAAATAGTTTTATTTCACTCTTTTAATTATTTTAGGCGACAGTAAAAGAATAACAAAAAAACTGACCATTTAATATTGCATCTAAATTTATGAATAATAATTTGTCCTATACAAATTTGTTTGGAAGTTGTAATATAGGTACTCACTTTTTCAATAAAATAGGATACATACTTATTTTCATACTTTCTTTCGGTCAAAAAGCACATCTTCAAGATCCAGATTATTTTGATAATCCTATCGTTATCAATGATCAAAAAGGACTCGATGTTGGCACGGTATCTTCGGTTGTAGTTGACAAAAATGGTTTTCTATGGATAGGTGGAGGAAATGGCCTACAGCGTTTCGATGGCTACAATTTTAAGAAATTTGTTCATAATCCTAAAGATAGCCTATCCATCATCTCCAATAACATAAGGCATTTATTTTACGACAAAGAGGAGAATAAACTATGGATTTCATCCTGGGCAACACAGGGAGGTCTTAGCATTCTAGATTTAGAGTCAGAAAAATGTAAAAACTATTATCATGATATAAACAATCCAGGAGGGATGACATCTAGTGGATTATTTTGGAGTACTAAAGATAGATTTGGCAAGTATTGGGTGGGTACGAAAGACGGAATATCAAAATATAATCAAGAACTAGACATCTTCAGTAATAATGTATATCCGACTCAACCAAGTAAGTCAAAAATGGGTGTTCAGCTATCAAACAAATTTATTTGTCACACACAAGATAAGTTAAATGATTCATTAATTTGGTTAGGAAGTACCGCTGGAATACATAGATTCAATGTAATAACTGGTACGCTATTCAGATATAATTTACCAAATGATCCTACTTCTAATTTGTCTGTTCGAGGTATTTCTCACCATACCAATGGATGGATATATATTGGTACGTGGTCTGATGGCTTATACAGATTTAATCCTAAAACAAAAGATATTGTCAAGTGTAAAATTGGTAAAAATAGTTTGCCATCTGGATCGCCTCTTAATAAGATCAAAACATTAATTCCAAGACCAAATAACCTTTTATGGATTAACACTTCTGGTGGATTAGTAGAATATGATACAAAAGAAAAATATCGTGTTCAAGATTTTGATAATTTGTTGT
>CAXBGT010000294.1:0-4069 GCA_963975265.1 uncultured Saprospirales bacterium | reverse complement strand
TCCACCTAGAAAAATTGTGCTCAAAGAAGTGAAAGCTCATCTGAAAGGATTTGATAATGAAGCAATTTTTGTAATTGCCGAAGAATTATGGGCACAACACAAAAGAGAGTCACAATATCTTGCTTTTGATCTACTTAATTACAAAAAGAAATATTGGGACAAAAGCTATTTGACGAGGATAGAAAACTAATCATTACAAAAAGTTGGTGGATACTGTAGATGGTCTAGCTCCTAATATAGCGGGGGCGATTTTTTTTTAAAGAAGATATTATGCTACAACAATGGATTAAGAAGTGGAATAATTCAGAAAACATGTCGTTAAATAGATCTGTATTAATTCATCAGTTAAGATATGGATCTGATGTGTATCTAAATCTATTATTTGCTCTAGTTGAAACTCATATAGATTCGAAGGAATTTTTTATCAATAAAGCATGTGGGTGGACATTAAGACAAACATCAAAATTTCATCATACGCAGATAAAAGACTTTATTGATAACCATCCTAACTTATCAAATCTTACTAAAAGACAAGGAAGTAAATACATATGAATAACAAGTCCATCTACCTTCCTATTTCTTTTGCGGTACTAGCTAGCATCGTTTTCCTGTCTTTGGAAATACCTTCATTTGGCCTTATGACTGGATTTGTGACTTTGTTGACTGTCGCAGCTTTTCTATCACTTTTGCTATCTTTTATTATGTATCTATGTAACAGATCAAAATTTGATAGAGAGAGTATGTATACCTTCATTGGGACTTCACTATTATGTAGTTTTATATTTTTTCTTGCTACTATCAGTATTTTTAATAGAATGTATGCAACCAACAGTTGTGAAATAGCATCTTTTCATATAGTTGCATATCAAGGTAGATACACTTCTGGATATGGAAATGTGAAAAAAGATAAACTCAAAGCCAACCAATGGATCCTAAAAGCAGAAATAAATGGACAAATCGAACAATTTACCCTGGAAAAAGATATTTCTAATGGGAAACCTGTAACAAGAACAATGGAACTTGAGTTTTGTAAGGGTATTTACAGCACCAAATATCTCAGAGTTGAATAAAAAAATGTTTTCATCTTGGAAACTCACGCTTTACTCTTAGATTTGTATTGAATAAATTTTTAATATGTTTAGAACGATGAAATTTGCAATAACTATTTTTTCTGTGTTAATAAGCTTTAATCTTGGTATGAGCCAGTTTGGTTATGGGATTACAGCCAGCAATGATTTATATCACTATTATCAAAATCCAGCCGATAACACTGGAGAATCTACGTCCTCTGGCAACGCGCTTCTAAATTTAGGAGTAGGACCTAAGGTTTGGGTGGGAGGTGAAAAGTTTTCTATCTCATTGGAAGCTCAAGCAACTATAGGATTGACTAGTTTTTCAGTTAAGGATTACAAAGGATTAGGGACTGCATCTTTTCCGATTATGGCAAAGCTAAATTTTGGTGGACTAACAGCTTTTGATAAAGAAGGTAAGTTTGGTTGGTCAATCGGTGCAGGAATTCAATATAGCAAAACTGAGCTTTATTATCTCAGCGATACTTTCGAAGCTAATGGAGGAACGCGAAGTCTTTTCAAAAACTATGTTGGTCAGGTTGGATATGGTTTTGGTATGAGTGGATTTACTGCTCATGGATTTGTAAGGTTTGGATATGATCCAGATAACAAATCAAATGCACTGAGTATAGGAATTCAATATGACTTCAATTTGCCGCAATTGAAAAAAATCTCAGATCCAGAAAGTGAATTATAGAAAATGTCAATTGAATTAATGTCTCACGGTAATCTATTACCGTACAACACAATGAGGATGAGTGCCAGTACAAAAGGCATTATTCCAATTTATTCTGCGCAAGATGTTTTTGAAGTGTTGGTGAAGCAATTGTCACCTTTGAAAATTATTGGTGGTGGTAGTAATATTTTGATTACAAAAGATCAGGATGCTTACATCTTGAAAAATGAAATCAAGGGCATCGAAGTCATTGATGAGGATGCTGATAAAGTACTGATAAAAGTAGGTGCAGGAGAAAATTGGCATCAATTAGTGATGTGGGCTATCAGTCACAATCTAGGAGGTATAGAGAATCTAGCATTGATCCCTGGCTGTGTTGGTGCGGCACCCATGCAAAATATCGGAGCATACGGTATAGAACAAGAGTCTGTTTTTCATAGTTTGTCCTCGATAGATCTTGCCGAAGGTACTACTCGAGTTTTTTTCAAAGAAGAATGTAAGTTTGGATATAGAGAAAGTATCTTTAAGAATGACGTAAAAGGAAAATATATTATTACTCATGTGAATTACATTCTTTCAAAAGTACATGACTTAAATACCACATATGGCGCAATTAATAAAAAGCTAGAAGAACTAAAAGTCTCAAATCCCTCCATATCTGATGTTGCTAATGCTGTTATAGAAATTCGCCAATCAAAATTACCAGATCCAAAAGTGATTCCCAATACGGGGAGTTTTTTCAAGAACCCAATAGTTGCTAATTCGATTCTAGAATCCTTAAAAGTAGATTTTCCTGACATAGTTTCTTATCTTATTGACGATGGGACAGTTAAAATACCTGCAGCTTGGCTTATTCAAAATGCGGGATATAAAGGTGTCAGAGTAGGGGATGCCGGAACCCATAAAAGCCATGCTTTGGTTTTAGTCAACTATGGAAGTGCTACGGGTGGAGAAATGTTATCATTTTCCAAAATAGTTGAAGAAGCAGTAGAAGCCAAATTTGGAATAAGATTAATTCCTGAAGTTAATATTTGGTAATTTTGTAGTATTCATAGTTATTATTTGCATTAAGTCTTGTCTAGAATGATATTAAAACATCACCTAATTGATGTTTTTGTTTTTAGTTACTATATTGTTGAAATATTCAATAACTAAAAAAATATAACATGAAAAGACTCTACACAACATTTTTTGCATTTTTCATTTTAAGTGCATTTATACATGGTCAGCCCACTAACGATGACTGTTCTGCTGCTATTGCAATAGGCGAGGTAGCTGATATGGCGTTCTCCAATATTGACGCAACTACAGATGGGCCCTATCATTTAGATTCACCTTGTCCTAGTGCAAGTGATGAAGGTCAGGATTCAATATTTAATGATATGTGGTATGCATATACACCCACATTCACTGGTAATGCAGAATGGACTTTATGTAATACTGCTGATTTCGATACGAAAATAGGAGTATATAACGCTGGTGCCGTATGCCCACTGGCAGATGCCGACCTCCTCACTTGTAATGAAGATGGGTCTGATTGCGATAACGGGACATCTGCCCTTATTTTTCCTGTAACTATGGGTGAAACTTATCTACTTAGACTCGGAGGATTTGGTGTGACATCTCCTGGACTTGAAGGGACAGGCACCTTTAGTATTTCTCAATTTATTTCTACTGTGGCTAACGATTTCTGTGCAGACGCAATAGTGGTAGAGCTTGGGACAATGCAAGATTTTACCACTGTTGGTACAATCACAGACGGTCCTGATCATCCGAATGATTCTGCATGTTTTGGATTTGGTTCCATAACGGCAACCAATGATATTTGGTATCTTTATACTCCTGATTTTACAGGTTCAGTCATTTGGAGTACTTGTAGTATGATCACATTCGACTCTAGATTAGTAGTCTATGGACCAAATGTAGATTGTCCAGTACAGACAGATGATATTTACGCTTGTAATGATGATGGAGGTGGTTGTGATGGGTACTCAAGTATGTTGTTTTTTAATGTTGTAGAGGGTGACACCTATACTTTAAGACTTGGAGGATATGGTGGTGATTCTGGAACAGGAACTTTTGAATTGCAAAATGAAAACCCTCCAACTCCACCAGAAAATGACTTATGCGAAAATTCTATAGAAATACCATTATCCGTCGCAGGTGATGACCCAATAGAAATAGATGGTTCTACTGAAGACGCTCTATTTGACAGTGGTAATTTTATATTGCCAAATTGCTTAGGGAACGCATCTGGTGGTGAATTTGCAGATGTCTTTTTCAGTTTTAACAAATACGGAGTCTCTGCATTATACTGTGTAAG
>CAXBGT010000293.1:0-4100 GCA_963975265.1 uncultured Saprospirales bacterium | reverse complement strand
CAACTCAAAGGTCGGTAAACAAAGCTGACACTATCGTGTCTTGGCTTTTGTATTTCACAGAATGCACTCAAGTCTTTGACTTGGCGCATTGTGCGGAATACAAAAGCCGGATGCATTTGCATCCAGCTTTGTTCATTCTGTGAGAGTGGAGGGATTCGAACCCCCGACCCCTACCCTGTCAAGGTAATGCTCTAAACCAACTGAGCTACACTCTCATTTCAGTGTGCAAATCTATCAAAATTTATCATATCAAGATTATATACACCTCCAAAATATTTTTTCTTATTTAACCGAGCTTAGCTTAAGAATCCGTATGCTCATCTGCATGCTTGTAAGTTACTTTACATCCCTCACAAACTAATTCTCCGTCATTTCCTGATGGTTTTAATGCAATACCTTTTAAATGCTTGTTTGCATAGTCATTAATCCACCCTGCCTTAGGGTCCTTGGTATTGATATTCTCTTTCTTTACTCTTTCGTAGAAGTGTCCACCGTACTCTTCTCTTCCCCAGCAATTTGGACATACGCCCTCTGGAAATGACTCTTCTTCAGGAGTATCTTTTTTCTTTAAGAAATTCAAAAGTGATTTTACTAAGCTCATAATTGCATATTTTATTTTTGTTGCCTATTTTATTATCTATTTAATTGTTCGTCAAAATCAGATTCATATTTTGCGACAACATCTTCATCTAAGTCAGCGATCAATCTTTTAAATACTGATTTTGTTACTCGGACGTACTTCATTTCTTCCATATCGTATCCTATCCATTTGAACCTATGACCAAATGGACAAGGTGGCGCATCTGGAAATGTTCCTTTACGAATTTCGTACCGTCCAGGCCTCAAGTTAAACATCTCAGCAGAGATTACTGGTAGATTATATTTTCTTTTTTCTGGGTTCATATCCTTAGCCCCAGCCTAGTTGACTTCTCTCATCCCAGTATTCAGCGGGGTCTACTGCAAATGCCTTTATCGCATCTATTTCTAGATCAAGCAATCTAAACCCATTGGCTTTCAAATTATCAGATAAATGATGCTCAATAGATGCACCACTTAACAAACTAAACATAGGAATACTATCCATACAAAATCGTAACCCTATTGCATCTACACCAACATTATATTTGACACTTAAATCTTCTATATATTGATAGGTCTCATGATAGTGTGGGTACTTCTCATTCGGAAAAACACGACCATTTGCCAATGCTTCTTTGATCACTAACCTCTTGTTCCCTTTACTAATCTCTTCAGCTAACGGTGCAATACTTTGATCAAATACATTGTATGTCACTTGAAAAAGGTCAAACAGATCTTCTCCATCGACTTGGATGGCCAATGCTTTCTTCAAAACCTCAACTTGATTTGCTCCTGTAGTTGTAATACCAATCAAAAGACCATATTGCCTTTTCAATTCTGACAGCCGTCCTAATATCGCTACATTATCAAGCACTCCTGTCTCGATCGTCGCAGAGTGAATCTGGTAAGAAGTGAGGTACGGCAAAAGCTCTTTAGAAACATTCCATTGCGAATTCAACTTTCCCACAGAATGTTCTTTCACTTCATGGACATCAGCTTCTGGATCGAAATCGGCAACATATGTATAACCCCACTTAGTCGCTACTTCAATAGTTCCATCAACTTTTTGAGCAACCCAATCAATTAGTATACTTTCCGCAATTCCATATCCTGGGGCGGTATCGAAGTACCTCATACCCAATTGATATGCTGTTTCCAACATTTGAATACCCTTTTCTCTAAAAGATTCAATGGAGAAATCGCTAGAAGTCGACTCCTCTTTGATATTAATATATAATGGTCTGCCAATTGCCGCAGTGCCCAGCCCAATTTTATTATTTATCATCATCTCCTCTTTCTCCGTGGATAATTTCGCAATCATAAAAAAGTACCAAATCGCTCAGAATGGCAAGTATAGCCATTTGGCTTCCGAACTAAGTAATCTTGATGCTCTGGCTCTGCATCCCAAAATTTCGTAAATGGTTCTAGCGTAGTTGCTACTTGACCATCCCATCTGTTGGAATCATTTACTACCTGAATTATTTCTTTTGACACATTCTTTTCTTCTTCATTCTGAAAGAATATTGTAGACCTATAACTCGAACCAATATCATTACCTTGACGGTCAACCGTTGTAGGATTATGAATGCGAAAGAAATAGTCCAGTATCTGTTCAAATGAAGTCTCGCTTGGATCATAGGTGATTTCTATTCCTTCAGCATGTTCTGGATGATTCCGATATGTCGGATTGTCATTTTCACCACCTAAATATCCTACCTCTGTATCTTTTATACCAGGGCGAACTCTGAATAGGTCCTCCATTCCCCAAAAACATCCTCCTGCTATATATGCTTTTTTATAATTGCTCATTTCTATCTGTTTATTATTATTTTCTAATCCATCCTTTTTCATCGAAAGTGCATTGATACAATACCGCAAGCCAGTAGGTGGTGGCCCATCCTGGAAAACATGCCCTAGATGGGCATCGCAGGTATTACAAACTGCTTCGATCCTATACATTCCGCGCCCTTTATCCTTATGATAAGCAACAGAATTATCCGCTATCGGTTGCGTAAAAGAAGGCCAACCTGATCCACTTTCGAATTTTTCCTCACTATTAAATAGAGGCGTATCACAACAAACACAGGAATAAGCACCCGCTTCAAACAAGCTACACATCTCAGAACTATGCGCACGTTCAGTACCTTTCATTCTTGTGATCCGAAATTGCTCATCCGTAAGGATAGACTTCCAATCTTGTTCCGACTTCTCAACTCTTTTATCAGGTTGAGGGTTGCCATTATTGGCGTATTTTAACACGTCAATCCATTTAAGTGTCATTCTAAAGTGTTTAGTTGTATTTAATTTTACTGCTTTTCATGAAAATTTAAAACACGAGGTTTGAAATTATTTTTTGCGTAATCACTGAATTGCTTGAATTACTTAATCGTTTTATGATTTTGACATAGCCCGTATCACCTAATATTCAAGCTTTCCTAGGCACTAATATTTCATTTATTCTCAAGTCAAGTCGCAACAATGCATTGTTTGGGTCGGACCCAAAAATAGAATAAACAACATCTCCATTTTCATCAATCAATATCCAATGCGGAGTTCCACCAGCACCATAATTTAGAAATGTAGTATCATAATTTTTATCTTTATAAAAAGGGAATCTAATCAAAAATTCTGTTTTGGCTTCTGCAAACTTCTCTTTCGTAAAATCTAAGCCTTCAAAATTAGTATGTATTCCGATCACTTCCATCTCGCCCCCTTTTTCGAATACAATCCTATTTGCATAAGGAATAGCCCTGCCCAGGCATCCAGGACACCCTAAACCGAAAATAAGGATCAAAAGCGGCTTTCCTATATAGCTTTCAATAGTCGGTATCTCCTCACCAAAAATCGATTCTAATGCCCATGGAGTTAATGGTTTCCCAATCTCCAATTGGTTTAGATTCAGTCTATTGTTATCCATTGTATTCTTGATTTTATTCATAATATGTTCTAATCCAATACTAACTCTAAATTTGGCTATCTAGTTTAACATCCTCGAAATATTACGACATAAGAGACATATCCATCCCTCTGATCTCGTCTATCATGGTTTTTCGCCAACATCTTTTATCTTCTCCTCTTTCATTATCACAAATATGAGTCGTTTTAGGAGAAAGTCAATTAGGCATCTTTCCTTTCTATTTGTAAATAATTCCTAACTGAATATGATTAGCTGAATATTGATTCTTGCCCACTATCTTTTACGTTAATAAAAACAAACAACATGTTACATAACTAAACAAAATACAACTCTTATAACTTTGTAAATAGTTTCCTAATCTTCATATTGCCATAACATGAAATGCGGACGGAGCGGATTCCTTTCTTGCATTAAATAAATGACTTACAGCTGGCTATTCAGCTTCATTTAAATTCTTATCAAACATGTGACTCTGATCGGGTATAATCTTAGAGACAAATATCGTTTCATTTATTTTTGATTGAATTTTGATGTCGAGGCCTGATTAAATCGCCAATTTTAAACTCTATCTTCTAACCAATTTAACACTCCATTAAAAAATTGT
>CAXBGT010000292.1:0-4197 GCA_963975265.1 uncultured Saprospirales bacterium | reverse complement strand
CTGAGCTGATACACCATCAAGAAGGTTTATTGATTTTCTTCTTATTGTTGCCAAAGCAACTTCAGAGTTTCTGATTTGCTTAGCTGATACAACTACTTGCTCTAGTATCTGACCTTCTTCTTTCATTCGGATATCAAGCACTTCTACCTTATCGGCAGTGAAAACTGCATCAGTAATTTCAAAGTCAGCGTAACCTATGAATGATATTACGATATTGTATGTTCCCGGAGGTAGATTGAGCTCATACGCTCCATCCAAGTCTGTATCAGTTCCACTTCCTGTTTCTTTTACGAATACAGTTGCGAAGGGAACCGTTTCTCCATTACTATCGTCATAAACCGTACCTCGTAGAATTCCAGTTTGAGCAGACAATGATGTAGATAGAATGGTAAATAAAAATGTAAAAATTGTTAAAATCTTCATGCGTTATTTAAAGTTTGAAAGTTGGCCCATATTGGGAAAGCCATATGTTTTATTGTTTTTTATAAAGTAGAGTTAGTTGCCAGGAGTCATAAATAACTTACTCCCAACAACTAACATCTATATTGATCTTAATTTGTCAATCCATTTGCTGCAGCCCATGTCCATGCAAATGCACTTACATCAGCGCCTTTAGTTGCTGCTGTAACTACTGTATTGTTAGCCGCTACTACAGCTCCGTCCATTACTTCTTGGTAGTCTGTACCATCAAGACATGCTTGTAATTCTAAAGCATCATCACTCTTAGCATCAATGTAGACTCTTGCTACATCAGCCGCCTTTGCTGTACTTGATACTAATTCAGAATTTGTGATTACTAGATTTCCGGCGAGTGCATTTGTATAAGAATCATCTTTGTCAGAACAGTCCGAAATTTCGAATGATGCTCTTACCGCTATTGCTTTACCGATTTTGTAACCTGACCATGATACATTCGTAAGCGTACCTTGAGCTTTAGATTTAAGATCTGCACCAGATGTTTTTTCTGTATCAACAGCAATCGCAGTTGCATTAATGATAGTGAATTTTCCTTCTGTATAAGTTGCGTTTTCTGGGCCGTCGATTTCGAAAGCTTCATCAGTATCATCACCACCATGTATAATGTATACATTATCAATTGTTCCTGAGTAATTCATGTCGATATCAATTGCATCATCTCCTTGGTAAGCTACTAATGCGTTTGTTACATTTACCGTTCCTCCGAAAAATTCAATTCCGTCATCAAGATTAGCAACAACCTCAATGTTGTTAATTGTTGTTCCGCTTCCTACACCACCTAAAGTAAGACCATTGATCTCATTATCTGCGCCGATAAGTGCTCCACCATGTCTTATAGAGATAAAGCAAAGTGATCCTGAATTATCAGATTCATTATCTCCTCCATATTTTCCATAAGCCACATCTGCTGGTATTCCTTCAATCTGAGTTTCAGTATCTCCATCTTTAGCAGAAATAGGTGCAGATCCTAATACGATCAACCCACCCCATAGTTCTCTGTCTTCTTTTCCTAGGTTAGTGCCTGAGGTTGAACCTATGTTGATGTTGTCTAGTGTTGATGTAAAGATGATTGGTTTCGCAGCTGTTCCACATGCATTTATAGTAGCCCCTCTTGCTACGACCAATGCAGATGCTAATGATCCAGTGCCTTCCGTACCTTTTATAATTGTTCCTGGCTCGATAGTCAATATTGCACCATTAGCTACATAGGTTTTACCTATTAACAAATAAAACCTATCAGCAGTTAATGTTTTATCTTCTTTGATCTCTCCTGCTAATGTTTCAGTGATAGCTTCACCTGTTCCAGTATTTACACACTCACATTCCGCTGTCAGTATTTCTCCATCAGAACATACAATTCCTTCGCAAGGATTAGTGATGATTGTTTTACACTCGCATGTAGATGCGTCTAAAATTTCTGTGTCAGTACATTGTTTGCCCTCACATACATCTTCGTCTTTACATCCTACAAATGCAATTGCTAAAGCGAAAAGGAAAACAGTAAATAGATTCTTTGTAAATGTCATTTTGCTTAATTTTTAAAATTGAGTTTATTTGTATTTCAATTATAATGCAAATGTAGGGTGACACCCTTAGCTGAATGTTTGTCTAGGTTTATGTCTGTGTTAAACTATTACCTGTGCTCGTAACTCTAGACTAACATTAGTTAATCTAGAGTTAATTTAGAGGTGATCTAGATATTCTTAATCATGTAATTCTTGTTAATAAATCTACATTATTTGCCAAGGAGAGAGAGGTTCAAATCTCCAATGTTAATTGAATGTTACCAAGTTATTGAGCCAAAGTAACAATGATTGGTTTTCGTAATGAATTGATTTTCAATCATGTAGTGGTTTTTTAAATGTCTATTCATTTCGAATTTGCTTGAATTATTGCAAAATTGACTTTTCATTGTTAACTTTACGTTACCTAATTTAATTTATTGATGCTAAGTATTATTCATAAGGTGGTTTGTATAATAACATTGACATTATTGTCCAATGTGGTTATTGCTAATGCAATTGTTCCTTTTGAATTGATAAATGGTCTGATTGTTATCGAAGCGGAGATCGATGGAGTAGTTGGTAATTATATTCTTGATAGTGGCTCGAATGGTATTCTTCTTAATAGTAAGGCCGAAAAGTCAGATGTCTCCTATCGAACATTATCAGGGGTTGCTGAAGGAAGTGAAACGAAGATCAATTCACTTAAGCTAGGTAATTTTGAATCCAACGAATTATTAGGCTTTTCAACAGATCTATCAAACCTTGAGATTTACATAGATAAAAACCTTGCAGGAATATTAGGTTGTGCGGTATTCACGCCTAGTTCTCTAGAATTTAACTTTACAGAAGAGCGATTAATCATTTCGGATAAGAAGGTAGATAGCAAGCTTGTAGAAGGAATGAGCTCCATGAGCTATAAGCTTGTGGATGATCTTCCTATTGGTGAGTTAGTAATTGATGGCAAAAAGAGATCGTTTATTATCGATACTGGTGCATCAAGTCATTTTATAGATTCTAATCTTATTGCTCAATTAGGCTCGCAAGCGATAAAGACAGGGATCATAAAAAACATCCTTACTGCCTCAGGAGAATCGAGCTTTTCTGAAGAATACACCATTTCTAGTTTGGGTTTTGGAAAATCGAAAAGTCTCATGAATGCATTTTCAAAAGATTTCTCAGGTCTCTCACGAGAATTAGGGGAAAGCATTCATGGTCTTATAAGTCTTAGTAAGTTGTCTAATAAAATTATTTTCTTCGATATTGTAAATAAGAAAATTTACTATTAATTGTTCTCTACATTAGCAATTTAATTAGGATATGGAGAAGTAACGTTTTACCCGAACCTAATTTTAGTTCAGAGACTCTGAATTCCTATCATATCGTGAAATAACCGGTTCTGCAGACAAAAGTAGTCCTGATTCGGTATGGTAGAGTTGGACAAAATATCCCATCAATCAAACATCAGTATCGTAACTATACAGTATGTGTATCTTCCACGTTTGCTTTAATCCATCTGAGACAATCAGAGAATGAATTAAACATGTGATCCTCGGATATCAAATCTGGAATGATATCGATACGTTCCATCATATATTTAGGTTGTTCCTTTATTCCGACCAACAGCACAGTTTTTCCTTGTGATTCCATGCCATTAACTAAATCTTCGATAGCATAAAGGCCAGATTGATCAATATAAGGCACTCGACTCATACGGAGTACTATGGTGGAAGTTTTATCTGGTATCTGAGAGGATAGTTGTTGAAAATCTGTAGTTGATCCAAAGAACAAAGGTCCATCAATATGCTTAATTACTACTTCTTCTTTCAAGTTTTGAGGAAAATCTATCTCATCATCCCAATCCTCAAAATCTGATAAAGACTTCAATTCACTATTACTTGCCATAAGGTCTCCAATGTTTTTCATAAACATTAGGGAAGCAATCACAAGACCGATACCAACTGCATATACTAAATTCCAAACTGAAGAAAGTACCAATACAACAATCATTATTATTACTTCAGATTTTGGCATGTTTGGTATTGCTTTTAGACCTTTATAATCCATAACACTAATTCCAACAGTGATTAGTATCCCAGCAAGTACAGCTGCGGGAATCTGAGAAGCAACAGGCGCTAATAACATCGTAATAATGAATAGCATGATACCTGCAATCATCCCTGAGATTCTAGTTTTACCACCAGCCTTGATATTTACT
>CAXBGT010000291.1:0-4200 GCA_963975265.1 uncultured Saprospirales bacterium | reverse complement strand
CTAATACTGACTCGCCTTCAATAGCACAGAGTATCTTCCCTCCTTTTGATAAAATATACCCTTCCGGATCATCCAATGCTCTCTTGTCGGCATCTTCTAGAATAAAATATGCTTTGATCCATTCTTCGTTAAGTTGTTTAAAGTCTGAGTAATATTTTGGCAAGCAATCCATTATTTTTATCCGGGAAGCCTTCTCTAACTTTGTTCTTTCTCCATTTTTCATGTAAATTATTTTCTAAATTAACCTTACCAACTTTACAAAGTTCATCATTGTTTGTTGCAGTGTAAGCTTACTTAAATGTAAATATTAAATTGTATTTTTCATTTTTTCATTTTTATTGTTTCTCTGTTTCCCTTTACCATTCATGTCTTCTTGAAGTCAACCAGAAAGACATATTTGCATCTCTGCTTTAAAATCACGATATTCATTTCAATCTATAAAGTAAATATGTTTTCTAACAGAATCGACTTGATAATTTCCAAAATCTCTTCAATAATATTTATTGGGTTGTGCGTCATACATTTCAATCCCGTCGAAGCACAATCTCAGATTAAAGGAAGAGTAATTTCAGCTGATGACAATAGTGCTCTCCCATATGCATCCATTTATACTCCGAAAGGTCAATTCACATTCTCCAACGATGATGGCTACTTCACATTAAAAGGAGCATTAGGTCAAAAAGTAACGATCACATTCCTAGGATTCCGAGATACCATATTGATTATTGACAAGCCAAACATGGTCATCCGAATGATGAATGATGGTATCATAACGGAAGAAGTAGTCATCACTGATAAAAACTATATATCTCCATATAAGACGCTAGCAAAAGCTAGAAAGGAATACCAAAAGGAAGATGGAGATGAGATTGACACCAAACTTTTCGTTAAGCGTGAATCCATAAACAACGGCACTTGGGCAGACCAAACAGAAGTGCTGTATAATTATAAACATAAGAATAGACGAATTTACGACCTGACTTTCAAGCACGGCAAATCGCATATCAATGTGGAGAATGATATAATTCTGACGCTAGATCTATTCGAGGTTATGAAATTGGATTGGATATTTGATAAAAGTTTGGATGTTCTATATCCTTCAATTATATCACATTCTTCTACAAAGAAGATGATTAAAAATTTTGAAGCTACCTATAACGAATTCTTAAGTAATGGGAAGGAGTATTTTGTGATTAATAGTACACCAATAGATTCTGAGGACGCTTTCTCTTCCAAAATAACTGTAAATAAAACCACTAATGATTTTGTAGAGATTAAGAATACAATCCTAAATCCCAAAACAGTGAAGTTTCAAAGTATAAGAACTGGAGCGCCTATCAATATGACTAAAATGGAATTTAGCTATCAGTTTGTTCAACATGAAGAGATGACATTTCTTTCTCATATCGATGTGAATTACACTTACTTTCTGAATGGTGTGGAATCTGAAAACATCTTAGCATTTCACTTTTATGATCACGGCAAGCCATTTCTTGAAAATAAATCTAATATCGTGTATGAGCCATTAACTGACTATCAAAAAGTCTGGGTTACACCTTATTCAGAGCTATTTTGGAAAGAACAAAACATCGTAGAGAGCAAATTAGACACATTGACAAATTACATAAATCTAAGTTCTAAATTCAAGACATTTCTCGAGAATAAAAAGTATTTGACGTTAGAGGATATCAAAGTTTTAGGTGCAGAACATTTCGAGCATCCTCCAAAAATGGATGATGGTTCGGGACTAAAAGCGAAAGTAGACCTTATGGCAATAAAAACACAACTGCATGTCAATGCTTTCTTTCATATAAACATGTTTTATTTAGACAATGTAGTCCAGTATGAAGTGACTCCACTTATCAATTTTGATCGTACATTTATTTTTGAGTCAAAACCAATGTTGCTGCTCCAATTCGAAAAAGAACTTGCCATTATCCAAGATCATACAGAAATGTTTAATGATGAAATTGAAAAAAAGCTGTCACAAGATGCACTCAATACTCGCAAAATCGAATCTCTAGTGGAAAAATACAACCAAAATCTATGGCGTGCATTAAGCAAACTAGATAATTATCAATTTACAAATTGGACACCGTATGATCATCATGATGCATTAAAAGGTAGGAGACGAAGAGGGCGAGGATAGATTTGTCGTGAGATTAAAGTATTGATATTTACAGTCACAGATTTCCTATCTTTGCGATTACAAATACCGATATAGATATGTCTGAAGATCAAAAAAAGAAAAAATCACCGCTCCATCCACGAAACGTTCATAGAGATGGATATGATTTTAAATTTCTGATTTCGAAATGCCCACAACTAGAAGGTCATGTTTTTGAAAACGAATATGGCAATCTAACGATAGATTTCAGTGTCCCATCTTCAATTCGTGCATTAAATGGCGCGCTTCTTTCTGCTCACTATGGGATTCATAAGTGGGATATACCTAAAGATTATCTGTGCCCTCCTGTTCCTGGTCGAGCGGATCATATACATTATATAGCTGATTTATTAGGGTACAAAGATGAGCCCAAAGCAAAAGAAAGTGACCCCAAAGGCAAAAAAGAAAAGAAAGAAAAGATAAGAATTCTTGATATCGGAACTGGAGCTAACTGTGTCTATCCATTATTAGGTAAGGCTATCTATGGTTGGGAATTTCTTGCCAGTGAAGTAGACCCTAAAGCATATAAAGCCGCTTCGATGATTATCGAAGCCAATAATCTTAAGAAGCATATCCAAGTCTCTTTCCAAAAAGAAGCCAATAAAATCTTTTTTGGTGTAGTAAGAAGAGAGGAGATGTTCGACGCTTGCATTTGTAATCCTCCATTCCACGGATCTCAAGAAGAAGCGGCTGCTGCAACCAATAGAAAATGGAATAACTTAGGCAAAGAAAATAAAAAAGGATCTCTTAACTTCGGCGGTCAATCTTCAGAACTATCCTACCCTGGTGGCGAAGTAGAATTTATCAAACACATCATTCATGAAAGTCGCAAGCTTCCTCATCTTTGCAAATGGTTTACTACTCTAGTATCAAAAAAATCTAGTCTTGCACCTCTCCAACGAGCACTTAAGTCAGCGAAAGTCAAAAATGTCAAGATCATCGAGATGGGTCAAGGGCAGAAAGTGAGTCGAATATTGGCTTGGCGATATTGATATTTATTGAATTATAGCAGCATATTGCAATACTAAAACATCCGTTAGTGAGCTCTTCAGTTTCGCTAATGAATGTTTTAATTGCAAAAGACCAAAAGCGCAACTACAGGTGCATGAACAAAATTGCGTCAATACTCTTAAGCTTTTCGATCACGAGATCTTCAGTCTTGCTGTAAATATTGCATTTGAGAATACAAACTTGTTAAGATGCCTTCTTTAAATTCTCCTAGCAGAAGATTCAGAAATATCAACACTTCCATCCACTCCAACTACAGCATCCACATGCACCAATCCGGGCTTCTTCCCTACTTCTATAGTACCCAACTCATCGCTATATCCAAGCGCTTCAGCACCATTCTTACAAGCCCATGTGATTAATGTTTCCACAGGTACATAAGACTTATATTTTTTAATGGTTTTCATTTCTTCAAGCACAGAAAGCTGCCAGTTAGAAGTAAGGCTATCTGTACCAATCGTCATTTTAGCATCTGCCTCTAAGAAGGCTTGATAATCCGGCAGTCTATTTTCTATATACAGGTTTGCATTTGCGCAAGTTGCCCAGTAGCATCTAAAATTCCAATCTAATGCCGCTGTAATATCATCTTTCGAGGTCATCGTATTATGTACAAAAAGAGTCTTCATCATGGCATTCATGTTCTGCATGGCATGATAGATACTACCTTTCCCCGTTGGCCTGAGTTTATCTAATTTGAATTCGAAGCCATCATAAAATCTGAGAAAAGCCCCAGTTTTTGTTTTAAATAACTCTTGCTCAGCTTCAGTCTCTTGGTTGTGTATAGAAACTGTATCATGTTGAAAATTCTCGTTTCTAATAAATTCGTACAGACCTTCGCTCACAGAATACGGAGCATGAGGTACAAAACTCTTCTTATTTCCGTCCGCATCAGAATGACATTCAAATACCGATTTGTATTGATCAATCGTATCATCTGTCATCTCAGATTGCATAAAGTCAAACATCTCTACAAATGTATAGTAGTTGATTTTTGATGTAGTTTTGGTAGCCACTGTATCTATTTT
>CAXBGT010000290.1:0-4230 GCA_963975265.1 uncultured Saprospirales bacterium | reverse complement strand
CGACTTGGTGGCTCTTAATTATGATATGACTATCGACGAGGATAGTTTATTCTCTATTTTGAATGTAAATCACAAGCTCATATTCATCTGTTCGCCTAATAATCCAAATGGATCAACGATTGCAAGTCAACTCATCGAAAAGTTACTTAATACAACTAGTAATTTAGTCATCGTTGACGAAGCTTATATTGATTTTTCAGATACTGAGTCTTGGTGTAATAGATTAAGTAAGTATGATAATTTAGTTGTACTTCAGACTTTTAGCAAGTCACTAGGTGCGGCGGGTATCAGGGTAGGTATGGGTTTTATGCATCCTTATTTGGTAGGAATATTGAATAAGATAAAGCCACCATATAATATTAGTACTACAAATCAAGAAGCTGCAATAAAAAGGCTGAATGATCTTGATGTGGTTAGTATAATAGTAGATAGAATCAAAAAATCTAGGGCTGAACTAAGGGTATCTCTGGAAGCTCTGTCGATTGTAGATTACATATATCCTTCGAGTTCAAATTTTTTACTAATCAGATTTCATGATTACAAAACAGTATTTTCTACACTAATCGATCATAAAATAATAGTCAGAGATAGATCATCAAACACCAATTGTGAGGGTTGTTTAAGGATAACAATAGGCACAGAAACTGATAATCAGAAACTACTAGAGGTCCTAAATCAGATAAAATGAAAAAAGTATTATTTATAGATAGAGATGGAATCTTACTAGAAGAACCTGCAGACGAGCAAGTAGATTCTTTGGATAAAGTCAAGTTTCCAAAAGGCATGTTTTCTGCTTTAAGTAAGATTGTTCAAACGCTTGATTATGAGTTGGTCATGGTTACGAATCAAGATGGTTTGGGGACGGACTCTTATCCTGAGTCAGACTTTTGGCCATATCAAGAATTACTGATTAGTAGTCTTGCTGGAGAAGGGGTTGAATTTGATGAGATTTGCATAGATCGAAGTTATGCAAGAGATAATTCAAAATACAGAAAACCAGAAACGGGTCTACTTACGAAGTACATGAATGGAAAGTACGATCTCGAAAATAGCTATGTAATCGGAGATAGATGGAGTGATATGCAACTGGCCACCAATTTAGGTTGTAAAGGAATATGGTTGCATCCTAGAGAAAATAATAAAGAAGGAGCTTGGCGAGACTCAATTGTCTTAAAATCGGATAAATGGGCAGATACATATGATTATCTAGTCAAAGCGGATAGAAAGTCAATTGCAATTCGAAGTACTTCAGAAACCAATATAAGCGCAAGCATCAATCTTGATGGATCTGGCATTGCTGAAATAAAAACTGGACTCTCTTTCTTTGATCATATGTTAGATCAGATTGCCCGTCATGGATCATTAGACCTAGCAGTTACGGTTAAAGGTGATCTAGAAGTTGATGAACATCACACAATTGAAGATACCGCAATTGCTTTAGGAGAAATTTTTAACAAAGCGTTGGCAAAGAAAGCTGGAATCACTCGATACGGATACGCCATACCTATGGATGATTGCAAAGCCCAAGTCTTGTTGGACTTTGGAGGCAGATCTTGGTTGGTTTGGGATGTAAAGTTCGAAAGAGAAATGATAGGTGATGTGCCTACTGAGATGTGGTATCATTTCTTTAAATCATTCTGTGACCATGCTAAATGTAATCTGAACATATCTGCAGAAGGTGATAATGAGCATCATAAGATAGAAGCCATTTTTAAGGCATTTGCAAAAGCGATAAAGATGGCAAAAAATCGAAACGAGAATGATTTTTCTATTCCATCAACCAAAGGCACATTATGATCGCAATTATTGACTACGGAGCGGGAAATACCAGATCAGTGATGAATGCGCTAGATAGACTAGATGTATCCTATGAATTGACAGATGAGAAATCTAAGATCCTAGGATCGGATAAGGTCATTTTTCCAGGTGTAGGTCACGCAAGACATGCAATGGAATCATTAAAACAGAGAAAGCTGATAGAAATAATAAAAGCAATCAAACAACCTCTTCTCGGTATCTGTGTAGGAATGCAATTGCTTTTTGACAGGAGTGAAGAAGGCGATACGGAATGCTTGGGAATAGTAAAAGGAGTGGTTACAAAATTCAACGACAATAATGTAATCGTACCCCAAATGGGTTTTAACACGAATACACTTTCTGATAATCTACTTTTCAAGGGACTTGCTAAGTCAACTTACTTATATGCTGTTCATAGTTATAGAGCGGAAGTTTGTGATCATACGATAGCAACTTCAGATTATGATGGGCAATATGCAAGTGCAGTCCAAATCGACAATTTTTATGGGGTGCAATTTCATCCTGAGAAATCTTCGAAAGCTGGGCAATTAATACTTAAAAATTTTTTAGAGTTATGATAAGAATACCGGCAATTGATATAATAAATGGAACTTGTGTAAGGTTAACAAAAGGCGAGTTTGACCAATCCACAATGTACAATACTGACCCAGTAGAGATAGCGAAAAAGTACGAAAAGGCAGGAGCTAAAAAGATTCATATTGTTGATCTTGATGCGGCAAGAGGAATACGGTCCAATAAAGAGATCATTTATCAGATTGCAGAAGAAACAAATCTTGAAGTCCAGACAGGAGGCGGGATTAAATCTAAAGATCAAATAGAGTCTTTTTTTGAGCATGGAGTACAAGCGGTGATTATAGGGAGTAAAGCTGTAAGTGATCGTGACGAAGTTAAGTCATGGATAAAGCACTATGGAGGGAATAGAATCATAATCGGTGCAGATGTAAGAAATCGTAAGATAGCTATCGATGGCTGGTTGAGTACAAGTGAAGAAGATATATCCGATTTTATTTTAGATTATACTATTAGTGGAGCTGATACCTTCTTATGTACTGATATTCAGAAAGATGGAATGTTAGAAGGTACGTCAAATACACTTTATAATTTACTGAGAGTTAAATTTCCTGATGTAAAGTTGATAGCATCTGGTGGTGTTTCATGCATGGAAGATTTAGAACTTCTAGAAGAAATGGAGATGTATGCTTGTGTGATTGGTAAGGCGCTTTTTGAAAATAGGATTGATTTGAATAGGTTGTTTTAATGTCCTCGATAGGAAGCTAGGGAAATCGATAACTGTTATAGAATTATCAGAGAAGTTTTCTCAAAATAAAAACAAAATAATATGCTAGCAAAAAGAATCATCCCATGCCTAGATATAAAAGCGGGACGTGTTGTAAAAGGAACAAACTTTATCAATCTGAAAGATGCTGGTGATCCGATTTCTTTGGCTCGACATTATGCTGAGATCGGGGCCGATGAACTTGTATTTTTAGATATTACTGCGACTTTGGAAAAAAGGAAAACCTTGGTGACTCTTGTGAAGGAAATAGGCAAAGTGATTGATATTCCATTTACTGTTGGCGGTGGTATCTCAGATGTAGATTTAGTGGATGAACTATTACAAAATGGAGCGGATAAAATTACAATCAATTCTGCGGCAGTGTATAATCCAGGTTTAATAAATGAAGTGTCAGATAAGTACGGTGCACAATGTCTAGTTGCTGCGATTGATGCAAAATCGATAGGTGAAGATTGGTCAGTATATACAAGAGGAGGGACAAAACAGACTAACCTAGATCTATTCAATTGGGCAAAGGAGCTGGTAGATAGAGGCGCTGGAGAAATATTATTTACTTCTATGAATGCAGATGGTTCAAAAAAGGGATTTGAGATAAACGGATTAAAAAGATTATCTGAATTTATAAATGTACCGATCATAGCCTCAGGTGGTGCAGGATGTATCAATGATTTTGTAGAGCTGTTTTCTAAGACAAAAGTAACAGGTGGTCTGGCTGCGAGTATTTTTCATTTTGGAGAAGTAGCAATTCCAAATCTAAAACAAGAATTGTATAATAATGGAATACCAATTAGATTAAATTGAACGATTGAGTTGGTAATTCAACAACTCAACAACTCAAAGAATTATTATTTAAGAGATAACAAAAAGAAATATACCCAATGCTAGATATAAATAAGATAGATTTTGACAAAAGTGATGGATTAGTTCCGGCAATTATCCAAGATGCAGCTACCGCGAATGTGCTTATGCTGGGATATATGAATACAGAAGCTGTAGAGAAAACTGTGAGTTCTGGACTTGTTACTTTTTGGAGTAGAAGTAAAAAACGTCTATGGCAGAAAGGAGAGGAGTCAGGAAATACGCTAAAGTTAATTGAGATTTCTCTAGATTGTGAC
>CAXBGT010000289.1:0-4304 GCA_963975265.1 uncultured Saprospirales bacterium | reverse complement strand
CTTTCTGAGTAAGCCTGAATGTCCCCTTAGATCCATCAGCTTCATACGTTATAAAATTCACTTTATTTGCTCCGAATTCATAATACTCCAGGTCGCTCACTGATTCTTCTGAACTTCGCTTTAGTAGATTGCTAACACGAAGTAATAATTCCTCCAGGTTAAATGGTTTTGTCATGTAGTCATCTGCGCCGTACTTTAGTCCACTGATTCTATCTTGACTTGTATCTTTTGCTGAGACTATGATGATACCCACTTTTGTATTGTTAAGCCTTACTTTTTGACAGATTTGAAAACCATCAACTTCTGGCAACATGACATCTAAGATCATGAGGTCGAAATGTTGTCCTTCAATGATATCAATTGCCTTTCTTCCATTATCAACAGATACAACTTCATAGCCTTCAAGTTCGAGGTTCATCTTAACAAGTTTCCGTATTTGATCTTCGTCTTCTACCAATAATATTCTCATAATTTATTTTTCATTTTGCCTAAGCAATAGATAGTGTGCTCAATATACTACAATGTGATGATGAATTTTGTTCCAGAATCACCATTATTCATGACTTTGATTTTTCCTTTGTGAGCTTGAACGATCTGCTTTACTATAAATAAACCTAATCCAGTACCTTTAGAGGCTCTTGTGTCCTCACTACCAATTCTGTAAAATTGATCAAATATTTTTCCTCTCTCCTCTTTTGGTATTCCAACTCCATGATCTGATACCTCTATGATAGTTTCATTACCTAACTTTCGTAGATCTACTCTTATTCGTTTTATATCTGGGCTATACTTCAATGCATTTTCTAAAAGATTTTTAATAACTGATACAATACTTTCTTGATCAATGTCATGCAGTATCCTTGGCTGTATATTCTTTATTAATTCTGCTTCTGGATGAACATTCTTAAACCTATCAACACTAGTAGCAATAAGATCGGAAATATTAACACTTTCGAAATTAAAGGGATATGCCTGTCCAAGTCTCGTACTAATCAGTATTTTATTAAAAAGTTCTTCCAATCTAATACTTTCTTTAAGGCCATCACTACTTAATTCTTTAATCTTTTCCTTAGGTAAATCCCGCTTTATAAATGTACTAAGAATAAGATTGATAGAGGCTAGGGGAGACTTCAGTTCATGGGTGATAGAAAGTAAAAAGTTTTTTTGTTTTTCTGCTGCAGAAAGCTCCCTATTATATGCTCTATTGATGAAGTACATCCCCATTATCAGAGTCATACCAAATACGACGGCTTCGCCAAAAATCATATACATTTGCCTAGAGTAATCAGATTTAAAATCATTAAATTCTGGCATTGTCGTTACATCCACGTTAGCAACTCCTGCCTTATTCATGAATTGTTCTTTTAGTAAATCTGATTTTAAAACAAATACCTCAGTATTCTTCCTATGCAATAAGATTGCCCACCATAATAGAGCAAGTAGCATATATCCAATTACAATAAAAGAGAGAACTCTGAGACTTTTGTTTTTTTGCATGCTTCAGTTTTTACGTAAGAGCCAAATCAATTGCTTTGCAGATTTTCACTACCGCTTCATTAAGATCAGCCTCAGTATGCGCTGCAGATACAAACCCTACTTCAAAACAACTTGGTCCTAGATAGACATTATTTTCTAATAGGTAATGATGCATTTTTCTGAATGCCTCCTCACTCGCTGGATCGATTTGATCTGCACTCATAATTCTTTTGTCAGAAAAAGCAAACCAGAAAATACTCCCAATCTGAACCATATGCATCTTATACCCTTTCGCGTCGATGTGTGATTGAATGTTGTCGCAGAAGTTTTTTGTTTTCTCTGCTAAACGTTTATAAAAACCGGGTTCTAATAATTGCTTAAGTACAGCTATTCCAGCTGCCATTGCTACAGGGTTTGCGGATAATGTGCCGGCTTGATAGACAGGTCCATCAGGTGATACATGACTCATGATCTCTGCTCTGCCTCCATACGCACCTACTGGCATTCCTCCGCCAATGATTTTTCCAAAAGTTATGATATCTGGTTCAATGGTATAGTATCCAGATGCTCCTTCAAATCCAATTCTGAATCCTGAAATCACTTCATCTAGTATCAAAAGAACACCATATTTATCGCATAAGGTCCTCAACCAAACAAGATAATTCTGATCTTGGAGTAATAAACCATTGTTTGCTGGGATGGGCTCTATAATGACGGCAGCAATGTCATCTGATTGGGCCTCAAGTAAATCTTCGAATCCTTGCAAATCATTCAAAGAAAGAACTAAAGTCTCCTCAATGAAACTTTGTGGAATTCCTGCTGACGTACTTTCTCCAAATGAGGCTAAACCAGATCCCGCTTTTACTAAAAGAGAATCCACATGCCCGTGGTAACACCCTTCGAATTTCACTATCTTATCCTTACCAGTAAATCCTCTAGCCAACCTTATGGCAGACATCACGGCTTCAGTACCAGAACTAACAAATCGAATCTTTTCTAAGTACCTGTGGTTTTCTATAATCAGTTTCCCAATTTCGTTACCTAACTTGGTAGGAGTACCGAAAGAGGTCCCTTTTGATACCGTTTCTATTATCGCTTCTCTTATTTTATCGTCATTATGACCCAAAATAAGTGGACCCCACGAGCAACAAAAGTCTAGATATGTATTATCATCTTCATCAGTAAATCGACTTCCTTTGCCTTCTTTTATAAATAATGGCGGTCCGGAAACAGACTTAAATGCTCTTACTGGAGAATTTACTCCACCTGGAAATAATGTTTTTGCTTCGTCAAATAACGCTTGAGACTTTTCTCTATTCATTTTTTTTACTTTTTATCAGGATATTATTATATATCACTGCAATCTAATTTTATTTAATTACTGCGAGGCATAGCTCTGAATTCTTTTAGTCGAGTTAGTAAATAAACGTATCTTCAGACTAACCGAAAAATCTATAGATCTCTATTTTTTATTATTTTTCTCATCTCCAGTCTCCAAACCCATTAAGCTCTGCATCCTTAGCACATTAAGAGACAATTTCTACAATCTACAAATTATCCATTCTCTAATAAATTTCATCATTATGCAAGCAAATTTACATACTCGCATTAATAATGAGGTCACCAATCTGTAAAATTGAAATCTTTATATTTTTGCAAGGAATTTATCACCTTGGGCATTGTTCTTGCTCTAAAGGATAATGTTGATAATTATTCAATAAAAGTGATTTAGAAACTAAGGTTAGAATCAACTGCATACATATAGTTTAGCATTATGATTCTAAATTCACTTCAATATTTAATTTTAAGTAAATAAATCCTGTTATCTTTGCAGTTGGTCGGATGCCATATATGAAAATAGACATTCCATACTATATAAGACAAGTCCTGAGAGAACAAAGAAAAGTATATTTACCTGAGATAGGTACTTTTATACTATCACAAACTCCTGCACAAATCTCAGATGATAAATCTAGAATATCTCCCCCTATCTTGAATGTTGATTTTAAGGATGGAATATCAGATGATAAATCTTTAGTAACATATATTCAAGACACTAATAAATTTTCAAATACTAAGATAGATAAGGCGATTGCTGATTATTCTCAGTCTACTTTTAATAAGTTAATCAATGTAAATTTAAATAAGATTGAGGGCTTAGGAACATTAATTAGAGATGAGGACCTCGATATAGTGAGTTTTGAATCAAATATGGAATCATTTACAAAGGAATATAGAGGTCTATCTTCCTTGTCTATAAAGCCAATCGAACGAATAAAGGAAAACAGCGTAGTAGACTACGTTATCAATACAGGAGATCAATCTTTAAGAAGTGAAAGTAAGTTTGGGTGGTTATCGCCAGTCATTGCTGGTGTAATGATTGCTGCTTTGGTCATCTTATTTGCCATGCTGTTCAAAAAGTGTTCTGAGGAGGACACCACATTATTCCAGGATCCTAATGAAGAAGCAGGTATTCTTGACGAATCGCCTGATGTTAAATTTGCTGATACAAGTTATGAAGAAGCAGAAATGCAAACCTCTAGTGCGCTAGATGAAGGGTATGCCGAAGTTGATCAGATGTTGGATGATAAATCCATACCGGATGAAACCGATGCCAAATTGAATGAGGAATTAAAGCAATTAATTGATAATTCTAAGGCAAATAAAGACCTGATTGCGACCGCTAATCCTGAATCTAAAAAAGCAGTCAAAGAGCGACCTATTGATCAAAATCAAGAAGTCATGAATACAGATGATCCTGTTAATCAATATGCTGAAATAATCCCTGAATCAGGTACTTGTATCATTATTCTTGGTACATTAAAGAG
>CAXBGT010000288.1:0-4322 GCA_963975265.1 uncultured Saprospirales bacterium | reverse complement strand
AACAGGAACTACAATTAGGAGATTATGAATTCTGCGAATTTAGTAGTCTGCAAAATCTTGACAATATGGGCTTTGAAGGTTATTGGGAAGGTCCGGGAATATTAATTCCTGAGTCAGGATTAATTAATATTGCTGAATTAAACCCTGGTTTGAATGAGGTGACTTTCATTTCGGAAAATGGTTGTGGCACTTTAGTAACTGTCAATGTAATTCAATTTGAAGAAGCTGAAATTTTAGGAATTTTAGAAAATTATTGCTTTCAAGATACCAATTATTTTTTAGGATTATATCCACTCAATGGCACCATTACAATCAATGGGATTGATGCTTTACCCCAAATAAATCCATCTGTTTTAGGGACTGGATATCATGAGATTGAGTATACGGTAGGCATAGATGAATGCGAAGATAAGTTGAGTTTATATATTGCTATTGATGAGCCGATTTCTGGTTTTACTTATGCTAATTATGATACATTATGCCCAGAAGAGTCAACATCCATTTTTGTGGAGACTAGTGGTGGGAATGGTTCTATTACAGCAATATGGGATCAGGGCTTAGGATTTGGAAAGAGCCATATTATTTCACCCAATCAAAATACTAGTTATAGTGTTATTCTATCGGATGGTTGTTCTGATGATGTTACTTTGGATTTAGATATTCATGTGATTGACTCCTTCAGCGTGGGTATAAATTATGGTCCAGAAGTTTGTTATGGTGACAGTTCATATATAGAAATATTTTTAGACCAACCTGATGACTTTTCCATTACTTGGGATGGGATTTCTTCTCCGGATGGTCATTATTATGAAAGAGTTCCTGGAAGTTATCATGTAAATATTTTAAACAACATAAGTGGTTGTGAGCAAGAATATGTACTCGGCATTCCAGGAGCTGATCCCCTTGGTGCTAACTTTATCTTGTTACCAAACCAGGACTGTATTGATTTAATCAACAATGAACTAAATATAGTAGACCTTGCCTTTGGATACACTCATGGTATAATAAATTTTGGAGAAACTGATGAACAATTAGATTTGCTCAATGATGAATTGCAGTACACTTATTACAACATAGGAGAATTTGACATTACACAGATTGTTTTTAATGAATTGGGATGCAGTGACACATTGGTGCAAACCATATGTGTCGAAAATGTAGTTCTATTTTTTGCACCAAATATTTTCAGTCCAAATAACGACGGTGTAAATGATTTGTATTCGATGTATTCAATAGGAATAAATGATTTTTCTATGCAAATTTATGATAGTTGGGGGAATCTGGTTTTTGTCACTAATGACCCAAATGAATCGTGGGATGGCAAGCATGATGGCAAGCAAGTAAACCAAGGAGTATATGTGGGAATGGTAAAATACCAAGATCAAGAAACAGGTAAGCCGTACACAGAGTTTTTTGATTTGACGGTGATTAGGTAAACATAGTTTATATACTTATTTATAAATTGTTGGAAGAGGCTTTTTTTCTCACCAATAAATTCTCGACACGGTTTATATTCTTGCTTATGTATTTACCCATTATATACAGTGAAGCACACTAGTTATAAAAGTATTGGATGCTTTTGATATCTAATCCAAATAACCATTAATACTATCCACACTCGCTTTTGCATCACCATACAACATACTTGTATTGTCCTTAAAGAATAAAGGATTTTGAACACCAGCATAACCTGTTGCCATAGATCTTTTCATTACAATTACATCCTTTGCATTCCAAGCTTCAATGACTGGCATCCCATAAATTGGGCTATTGGGATCTGTTTGCGCCCCTGGATTTACGATATCATTGGCACCGATTACTAGTACTATATCTGTGGTTGGTAGATCATCGTTGATTTCGTCCATTTCCAGTACGATATCGTAAGGTACATTTGCTTCTGCCAGAAGAACATTCATATGACCCGGTAAACGACCCGCTACTGGGTGAATACCAAATCGAACAACTTTGCCTTGTTTTTTCAATCGATTTACCATTTCATGAACAGGGAATTGTGCTTTTGCAACCGCCATCCCATAACCAGGCACAATAATGACTGATTTTGCATCATTCAATAATCCCGCTACTTCTTCGTGATCTATTGCAGTTGCTTCTCCTACCATAGCCATGGCTTCACCAGTAGGAGCATTTCCAAATCCACCAAAAATTACAGACAGAAACGACCGGTTCATCGCTTCACACATAATGATAGACAAGATGGCTCCTGAACTACCTACAAGTGCCCCAGTAATGATTAATAAGTCATTTCCAAGCATGAAACCAGCTGCTGCAGCCGCCCACCCAGAATATGAATTAAGCATAGAAACAACCACTGGCATATCTGCACCTCCAATCGCCATAACCATCATTATTCCTATGAAAAAAGAAATTCCTGTCATGATATAGAGATGAATCATACCATCTGGACCTTGTCCAGTTGCGAACATAAAGCCTGAAATCATACATATCAAAACTAGAATAATGTTTACAACATGTCTTCCCGTATAGATTAGTGGCTTACTTCTAATTTTACCTTCTAGCTTTCCCCAAGCAATAATGGATCCTGTAAAGGTGATACCACCAATAAATATTCCAATAAATACTTCTACTAAATGAATTGTGTGTTCTGTCCCTACCATTGCATGGGTGTCAGGGTCGAGATATGAACCAAATCCTACTAGAACAGCTGCTAATCCAACAAAACTGTGGAGTATCGCTACCAATTGAGGCATAGAAGTCATTTCTACTTTCCTTGCCAGTAATAATCCAATGACGCTGGCAATAGCAATCGCAATAACAATATAGATCTGCCCTTGCACCTCTTCTCCTAAGACAGTGGATAAAACGGCAATTCCCATACCAATAATTCCGTATAGGACACCTCTTTTTGCTGATGCTTGGGACGATAAAGCTCCTAAGCTAAGTATAAATAAAATGCCAGCAAAAAGATAAGAGGCAGTTTGAATTTGTGATGATATCATGTGTATTATAATCTAGATCTGTTCTTCAATTGGATAATAGCAAAAATTATTTCCTAAACATTTTGAGCATTCGGTGGGTCACCAGAAATCCTCCAACGATATTGATACTCGCTACCAGAATGGCAACAAATGCCAAGACGGTCATGATGTTGGTCATGTCATCTCGGGTTTGCAATAATCCACCGATGATGATAATGCCACTAATAGCATTGGTTACAGCCATCAAGGGAGTATGTAAGGAATGAGAGACATTCCAAATGACTTGCCAACCAATAAATACAGACAGGACAAATACTGTAAAATGTTGCATGAAATCAGGTGGCGCTACCAGAGCTAGTAAATATAAAAAGACACCAATAATAGTGAGTTTTATCAACATAGATATGCCTTGTTTCCTTGCTATTTCTGCATCTGAAGGTCCTTTAGGTTGTTCAGTTTTTACTGCTTCAGTCGCTGGTTTTTGTGGACTGACTGGAAGTGGTTTTGGTGGCCAATTAACTTTACCATCATAGGTAACCATAGCTCTACTGATCACATCATCCTCCATATCAATTTTAAAATTTTCGGCTTTGCCCATGTCATCAAGAAGATGGCAAAGGTTATTTCCATACAGTTGACTGGATTGAGAAGGGAGTTGGTCCAATTTACCAATTATCGTTACGCCATTGTCCGTGGTGAAAATCTCATTGTTTCTTGTCAATACACAATTTCCTCCTGAACTAGCCGCTAAGTCAACGACTATGGAGCCAGGTTTCATGACTGCGATATGGTCTGCTAAAATTAATTTTGGAGCCTCGCGGCCAGGAATCTGAGCTGTTGTAATAATGATATCAACTTCCTCGGCTTGTTTTTTGAACAAGGCCATTTCAGCTTCAATAAAAGCGGGGCTCATCACCTTAGAATATCCAGAGTCTGTAGAACCATCTTCTTCAATATCTACAGAAAGGAATTGTGCACCCATGCTTTCTATTTGCTCAGCTACTTCCAGACGGGTATCAAATGCCCTCACAATAGCACCTAAAGATCTAGCCGTTCCGATGGCCGCTAATCCTGCTACCCCTGCACCGATAACCAATACTTTCGCAGGGTCTACTTTTCCGGCCGCAGTTATTTGACCATTTAAGAAGCGACCAAAATGATTGGCACCTTCTATAACCGATCTGTATCCAGCGATATTGGCCATAGAAGAAAGCACATCCATTTTTTGAGCTCGCGAGATCCTCGGTATCGCATCCATGGCTATTGCATTAACACCTTTGTCAGCTAGCTTTTGTAATAAGTCTAGATTTTGAGCTGGGTATAAATAGCTCAGTACTATCTGACCTTTATGCATAAGGTCTATTT
>CAXBGT010000287.1:0-4368 GCA_963975265.1 uncultured Saprospirales bacterium | reverse complement strand
AAAGTGATGGGAACTTTTAATCTATAAGGGTTTTCGCTATTTGCGAATATCCCTTTAGTAAGCTAAAAATAATTTCCGACCTGTTTTATTGAACTTTTAATTATTGACATTCAGGTATTTAACGAATATTTGAAGATCCAAAATGTCATTCTTAGTCAAAGCTCCTGTCTCACAAATGGACTCACCTGACCTGCTCTATAGGAAGGCAACAGAGAAGCTAACCAGCCAATAACAAAGACTGTTACAGCTACAATTACAAAGTCTGTCCATTTCAATTCGATGGGATAGGCACTAATCATAAAACCGTCTGGAATTGAAATCAAACCAAAATCCTTTTGTAACCAATATAGAATCAATGCCAGTATAGTGCCGATCACAATACCAACTCCAGTTATAAGGATGCCTTCCATCATAAATATTGCTCGGATCTGTTTCGTTTCGTAACCCATACTTCGAAGAATAGATATATCTTGCTTTTTCTCTAAAACCATCATCCAGAGAGAGCCCACCATATTAAATGCTATGATTCCCAATGTGAGAAGAACAATGAGAAAACTGATCCATTTCTCTATGTTCATCACTTTTAGGAAGGTTGCTTCTTGTTCATACCTGTTTTTGATTGTAAACCCTTCACCAAGTACCTTAATAATCGATGATCTTATTTCATCCTCATCATGATCTTCACTTAACTTTACTTCAATAGTAGAGATCTTATTTTCTTGATCAAGCAATTTAGTGACAGTCTCTATATTGGTAATTAGATACTTTACATCAGCCTCGCTCCCTACAGAAAATACACCCGATGGATATACATTTATTGTTGTAAATTCTTTACCCATTTTTCCAAGCACGCCTTTGTTACTTCTTGTAGGCATGTGGACTAAAACAGGGGTCATAGCATCTTTATGGTTTATAGAAAGGTTAGTACTTAGTCCACGACCTAGGACTCCATAATTTCTATTTGATTCTAGTAATTTAAAAGCACCGCTTTTGATAGTAGAGTCTATGGAAGTGACGTAGTTATAATTTTTGTCTACTCCTTTAATTTTACCATCTTTTTGAGTTTCTTTATATTCGAAAAGGCAGACTTCTTCGACTGTCTTTGATATGCCAAGAATTCCAGAAATATTTTTGATTTGAATTGTTTGTTCATCACTTATTTCAAAGTATTTACCTTCTGAAGGTAAGATTTTCATGTCAGGATTGAAAGAATTGTTAAGGCCAGAAAGTAGACTTTCGAAACCGTTGAAAACGGATAGAATTAAGATTAATGCAGCGGTACCTATTGTAATGCCAATCACAGATATCCATGTAATGATATTGATAGCACTTGTAGATTTTTTACCTAGAAGATACCGTTTAGCTATCTCATATGTGAAGTTCATCTTGAATATATCGGTCTGTGAAAAATTAAAATCATATACTCCTTAAATACGTGGGTAATTGGTCAATGATATCAGTCTTGGCGTCATGAAGAATTGCTTTCCATCCTGCAGATATTGCCGCGGATACATTATTTTTATTATCGTCAATAAATAATGTTTCAGAAGCATTAACACCCGTCTCTTCTATTACAGTTCTGTAAATTTGTTCTTCTGGTTTTCTCATCTTCATTTTGTGAGAATAGAACGTACGATCAAAAAACCGAGTATCGAAATCTGTAATATTATGATTTTTCTTGAGATCTCGCAATACCCATTCAATATGCAACTCATTTGTATTGCTCAAAAGAAATACTTTATAATCTTTTCTTAATTCTAACAAAAAATCAAATTTGCCAGGATCCCATCCAAGTAGCATAGCATTCCACGCTTTAATCAATCTGTCAGGTTGTGGAATAAGTGTAGTTGACTCTTTTTGCAAGTGCCATAAGAATGTTTCTGTATTGATTTCGCCTTTTTCATATCCAAGTAACACTTTGAAAATATGGGCTGGTATATCCTCACTTGTCATTGGGATTCCTGTAACTTCAGATAGCTCTGAAAATGTCAGTTCTTGATCCAAATTGAGTAGCACCCCACCAAAATCAAAGATGATATTCTTGATCATTGCAATTTTAATTAATTGAGTGGCTAAGGTATGTATTTTAATAGACTAAATAGGAATGCCTAGCATAATCTATAGAACGTCAAATTTCGCGAATAACTGAATTTAAAAAATCTCTTTGTTAAACAACTAAAAGTGATTAGCATCTAGGTTGGTGGGTTGGGCATTTCTGTCAACCTATTGCATGAGGCAATCTAAATAAAGCAACACATTAATAATCAACAGATCAAATAATCAACACATCAAACATCAAGAAGTCTTATCCAATTCCTGACCTGCATAATATCCAGTATCTATATCGAGCAGCATTTTGGTGATGTATGTAATCTGACCAACATGGTAGCTGAAGTGTTCGATAACATGAACAATGATTGATAGATTTGATTCGACATAGCATTGGACTGTTTGAGTTTTAGTAAGATCGATTGATTCAATATTTACCAAGATATTCCTAATGTCTTTTTCAAGTTGATGCATGCGTGCGATAAGGTCAGTTTTTGAGTTTCTATTTTCTGAATCAAATTCATTATTTCTCTGACGAGAATCCACGGTGGCTGACATCGTAGAAATAAGCCATTGTCTGACGTTTCCATCAAGATGTAGAATTTGATTATTTATACTGTTAGAATTATCATTAGGACGAAAGTGGATTTGTTCCTCTTCTAGTTTTTCTATGCACGATATGATCCTATAGATTCCACATTCGATTATACGGGTTTCTACTTCTTTTAATAATAACTGATTTACGTTCATATCACACGATTAAAGGTTACTTATTAGCACAAATATGCCCCTTCTTGATTGATCTCAGAAACGAAGGTTTTAATTCTAATTTTTTTTGCCTTGTATATTTTTTTTGCTCGTTCTACGATCCGTTCACTCACTAGAGAATTATTAGTCATTGCAAACATAGATGGACCTGCACCACTGATAGAGAATCCCAATGCTCCTTCTTCCAGTGCGGCTTCTTTCATGTTGTAGAATTCTGGAATCAGTTGGGCTCGCTGTGGTTCGATGATTAGGTCTTGAAGTGACCTCTTGATCAGATCAAAATCAGAATTATACATACCTATTATAAAGGCTCCGAGATTTCCAGATTGTGCTATATGTTGGTCCAATGTCAATGAATTAGACAGTATAGCTCTTGAGTCCTTAGTAAGTATCTCTACTTTAGGGTAGATAACAACTACTTGCATCGCCTTAGGGATATATAATTTATGTATATCCAGACTGGCATTGTCTCTTATTAGGGTCATGCCACCTAGTAAGGACGGTGCTACATTATCTGCATGCCAGGCTCCATCCGCTATTTGTTCTCCTGCGACTGCATGTTTGAGGATGTCTCTTTTTTGTAATCCAGTTTTGAAAAACTCATGAACAGCAAAAACACCACCAACAGCGCTGGCAGCTGAAGACCCCAGACCACTGCCAAATGGCATTTTTTTTCGAATCTCCATTTCAATGGGTTCATCTTGGAGTCCCAGTTCTTCGAGTAATCGCAACGCTGCAAATCCAGCTGTATTTTTTTCAGGGTCTAAAGGAAGACCTTTGCCACCGGTAATCTTTATGATCTTTAAGCCTTTCTTAGTTCCTGGTTTGATGAGTACTTCATCACCTGGTCCATTAATAGCAAACCCTAGTATATCATATCCTACTGCTACATTGGCAACCGAAGCTGGTGCCCATACTTTTACATGATCTCTTGCCATTGTTAGTAATCCTCTTTATTATTAAAAATGCGAAAATATGTATTTTTGATGAAGAGCGGTTGATTCTAACTTAGAGTTCGGTATTTTTTCTTTCTACAAATGGTACCTGTTCGTTAAATTTATGTGTATGTTAAAAACATACAGCCTATGATTACGAACATGGAATTTGTATTCATTCAAAGAATAAGTGACCTAATAACTAAGGTATCTAATCTGGAAGCATCGTGGTTTCAAAATCAATTGACACAAGATAATGAAGGAATGGGCGGAGTAATAATGATAGTGGTTGGTAACGAAACCCAAATTGTTGATTTGTTATTTAATATCAAGGTTAGCATATTACCAGCAACGGTGGTAAGGATACAAACCCTCATTAATCAACTTAATATAGAATCAGAAGTGCTATATGAAGACCATTTGAATTCCTTCGGAGACAATTCTCACGACTTTGATGAAGTGGGGCACGTCATATCAAGAAGGCAAATGTCCAAGATTAGTAAAAAATATCCTAAATTTTGACTAGCCACCGCAAGCGGATGGAGCATTAGCCAAAAATTTTCCAACCTAAAGGCCGGAAATCGGATCTTTTTTGTGATAAGGCGTTTTTATGCAA
>CAXBGT010000286.1:0-4414 GCA_963975265.1 uncultured Saprospirales bacterium | reverse complement strand
CCAAAAAATTACAATTCTGATACAGATGCAGAAAGATTTCTCTACTTCCAACACAATCCAAATTGGATTGAATATGGAGAGCACAAAGGAGGCATTATCGTATTTAACAATGGATTATCCTCTAATTTAGGTTCGTCAGTAATTATAGTAAAACCCGAAGTAGATGAGAATGGTCAGTTCGTAATGATTGATAGCGTATTTGCTCCAAGAGCTCCTGCTCGAGAAATAGGTTATGAAGTGTTTGATTTCAGATCATCTGATTATACTTCAGGAGCTAAGGTCATGGAAAATGGAAACGTCTATATCACAAGTGGTGAATGGGATCAATTTATTGAAATCACCCCTGATGATGAGATTGCATGGAATTACAAATTAGAAGGAATTCATTATACGTACAGGACTGAAAAGTACGGCAATACACATCCCGGATTATTAGACAAAGATCTAACTTCCGAAGGGACCATAGAGTCCCCACTTTCTGAATATGATTGCATGGATTTCTCCGTTTCTACAAATAATATTAATGGAGACGAAGTGAGTATATTTCATGATGCTATCATGCAGACTTTATCAATTAAAATCAAGAATGAAGGTCATTTCTCTATTTTCGGATATGATCTGATGGGCAGAATGGTCTTGAGGAATACTAATTTTAGTAGAGGTGAAAATTTAGATATAAGTAACATAGATAACCAAATCATCATTCTAATCATCAATACTGAGACGAATAGATTTGTAACTAAGAAAATATTTATTCCTTAATTAATTTCTGTCCGATGCTTCAGCTTCTGGAATCCATGGAGTATATAATCAGACATAATCTTTGACAAGCAAAAGAGGTACATACCCGACTAAAGTCACGAAAACAGTTTCCTTCTACGATCATTCAAGCTTTGTGAAACCACAAGGTGTTCCATACATCTATCACAGGCCCAAAGGAGGTAAAAGTATGCAGCAAAAAAAGTACTTGATGCTTCAAGCTTCGTGAAACCATATAACATGAACCCTCTAAATGTAGACCCAGTATGAGTGCCACACTGTGACTGAAGTAGCGAAAACATGCTTGGCGAGCCTATGCAGTAAGTAATCTAACTATCAATCCAGCTGAGTAGCACTACGAGACAAATGTTATAACTATTCTACTTATTAAATGGATACTCTTGCATCCAATAAAATTTTCTCGATCTTAGTAAAAAATCACGCTTTGATTCAAGTAATGTTACTGAAATAGAATCACTGTAAAAGATTCCCGTGACTACTTTTATCCCAAATTCATCTGTCGTACAATATAGCCTTTTAAACTTCGTTTCTTCGCTTCTTTTCAGATCTATGTATTTATTTGGTTCATTTATTTCCATTTCGTACCAAGTCTTATGTTTATCAGCGTATTCGATACATAAATATTTGGAAGACATCGATGAGATAGTTTTCCACTTTTTATGATCTGGGATTGAGTCCAATTCAATGTGGTCTTTTATAATTTTCTGATCTGTTACATCGTGTTTGTTCGTAAAGCTATGAGGCTGTATCCTAGATTGATATCTACTATAATTACCATGAACCATACGGATCATCATAACAATGAGCAGACCTACTTTAATTATAAGCATAAAATTAGTCGCCTCTTTATAATCAAAAAATGGGATCTTTTCTCGAATCACTTCGCCTCTACTAAAGAAGAAACTACCCACTTCTTTTGCTACTGGATAAAGCAAATATAAGCTCATAAACACCATATGTAAGGATAGCAGTTTCACTGGAACATCGTAGCACATATTGAGCATAAAGACATTGAGCATTACTCCAAATGTCATCAATGATCCAAAGACCATTGTCCGTCGAAATATCAAAAATAGTCCACCTAAAAACTCTAACCATCCAACAAACATAGTGTACCCCATAGAAGAGCCCATAAATGTCCACATCAATCCCATCGGTGACATATCTCCCAGTGTTCTCTCTAAAAGTATGTCATTTGGATACATAAATTGGAGATAAAACACTTTTGAGAGTCCATAGATTATCATTTGATAGATTAAATAATAGCGTACTAACATGAAGACTATCTTCTCAAAAAGCTGAACGGACCTCTTTTTTCTCATTAAAAACAACATGAAAAAACTAGCTACAAATGCAACACAAATCATCAGAAAAACTTGATAATAATAGAAAGGTGTATCTCCGCTTCCTGTGTATTGGATCCTAGTTAAGTTATCAACACCAAATAGACTGGCAAAAGGTGGGACGATCAGTGTATAAATCCACTCAAAAAGCCCAGCAGTTAGAAATTGACCAACATTGCAATACAATAAAAAGTAGCTGGCAACAAATAGAAAGAGCCAATTCAATAAAGTGAGTTTTGTCCTTTCGTCTTGAATTATTACCGATTCTTCATCTGGCATTGGGTTAGTTTCGCTATAAATATTAATAATATTACACAAAAACGCTGAAATTCATCTTCCATTCTCAATTTACTATGCTTGATCTAATACCTTTTGGAATAAATCAACAAACAAACCTACATGGTAACCATCCATCAATGCATGATGTACATGAATCGATACTGGCATAGTTAGCCTACCCTCTTTCTTGGTCATCTTACCAAATGAAATCATAGGTGCACTTCCTTTTTGTCTGAATGCTCTAGCATGAGAGGTAAACATGAAATCTAACCATGGCAATGATGATATATACAGGACATCGTCTGCAGATTTGTTTGGAAATAAATCGTAGCTATCATTGATTCTATCTATTTCCTTTTGCGCATTTGATCGAAAGACATCGAAATTGATATCAAAATCAATATAACTGAAACCGAATGTATTATCTGGTCGACTAAGTGTGGCAGAGGCATTAATAACATCATGTACTACTACTCCTTCGTCACTAATTCTATATTTGAATTCCTCAATCTGATTAGCTGCGATTAGTGTTGCATGAAGATATGTTAGAAAAAAAGAACGTTCTTTCTTCTTTGCACTATCATATGCTAGGGTAACATCAACAGGTACACAGACCCCAAAGTATGGTTCTTCATACATTTTGAAAAAATCATATTGACCCTTTCTATTCCAATTATCAATATCCAGATATTTCATACTTTCCGTTGTGGTGATAAAACTAAGAAAGACTTTGAGTGCATTTATATTATATTGATACTTTTGTGTTTGTTTTAAATAAATTAAAAATAATCATCATTGTCAGGAATCTACATTCATATTCCATTTTGTAAACAGGCTTGTCACTACTGCAACTTTCATTTTTCAACTTCTTTGAAATATAAAGATGATATGGTAGATGCAATTTGTAATGAAATAGAATTGCGAAAAGACTATCTGACTGAAAAGAACTTGACAAGTATCTACTTTGGAGGCGGCACACCTTCATTATTGTCTGAAGAAAATATAGATAAGATTTTTAGCTCCCTGGATAAACATTTTACTTGGTCAATGGATGCTGAAATCTCTCTGGAGGCCAATCCCGACGATCTATCCGCAGAAAAGCTAAAGATATTCAATAACTCTGCAATCAACAGATTAAGTATTGGAATTCAGTCATTTGACCAAGCTGATCTGGAATACATGAATCGAGCACACAATGCTTCAGAAGCAGAATACTGCATAAAGAATGCACAAGATATTGGACTCACAAACATCTCTGCAGATCTTATTTATGGCAGCCCTACTACAAGTAATGAGACATGGAATGAGAATATAGATAAAATGGTCGCCTTTGAGATTCCACATATATCCGCATATGCACTAACAGTTGAACAAGGAACGGCGCTTCACCACTTTATCAATACTGGTAAAGTAAAACCAGTAGATGAATCAGTAGCTGCCGACCAATTTAACATACTTATGGATCGACTATCTACTGCAAATTTTGATCATTATGAAATTTCTAATTTCGCTCTAAAGGGGCATTATGCAGTGCACAATTCCAACTATTGGCTTGGAGTCCCTTATTTGGGATTAGGTCCAGCGGCACATTCTTTTGATGGAGAGAATACACGGTCTTGGAATCTAGCCCATAATCCAAATTACATAAGCTCAATTAAAGAAAATAAATTGCCTATTGAACATGAAAAGCTATCTGTTGAAGATACCTATAATGAATTTGTGCTGATTAGGTTACGAACGATTTGGGGAATTAATGTTAAAGATCTAAGCAATAAATTTCCACAACAAAAAGATCACTTCTTACGAAATGTACAGCCATACCTTGATTCATGTCATATCAAACTAAAAGAAGGTGTTTATCGCCTGAGTAACATTGGCAAACTAATAGGAGACAAAATATCTATGGAATTATTTGTGGAGTAAATTCATAAAGCTTTAATTCTGCCTAACTAAACAAATTCTAGCCGAAAGCGTTAAATACTGGTACAAAACAAATACTGATGCGAATTTCT
>CAXBGT010000285.1:0-4423 GCA_963975265.1 uncultured Saprospirales bacterium | reverse complement strand
TCTAACAGATTTGGAGGAGGTGCTAGATCATTATCAGAATCATGGAAAATCGCATCCAACAATAAATCCTGATATTAATCAGATAAATATCACAGATTCAGAAAAGGCAGATCTAATTTCTTTTTTGGGAGCACTGACTGATTCAACTTATATACAGGATAGTAAGTTTCAAATCACACAAAAAATGGAACTGTCAAAGTGATCACATCTATTTGAGCGATCAGATCACCATTCGTCAATGTCAGAAAGAACTAGCTTCATTCTTCAAGTAAATCTCTACCATACCATTTAGCCATAGTATTCTCAGCACTTTTATAACGAGGCGTAAAATCCATCTTACTATGTGACTCATCTTCATTATGATCAATATGCCATTGCCAAAAATACATGCCTGCAAACCATTTTTTGTCCCACAACTCTTGAAACAATGCTTCGTATGCTAAATTTTGAACGTGATTAGAAACTATGTTGGTAGTATCATTTATTGCAGAATCCCAAACCCATGGTTCTACAGTGGCTATTTCATCACTCCGATATCCAATTTCAGAAAACAATATAGGTTTTGCATATTCTTTAGATACTTTTTCCAGTTTCTCTATATGTTTAGTCCATCCATTCTTAACATCACCTAGAGAAGGGTTCCTATTTTTTGTTAAAGGAAAATATGCTTGTATTCCGATATAGTCCATCTGATCCCAAAATTTAATATCATCAAAGTCATCATCCCAGTTCATTGCATAGGTCAGTTTTCCGGAATAGACAGATTTTACCTCAGCAATAAGTTCATCCCACTTCTTGGGCTGTGCCTTAATTGACGTCCTTAATTCAGTACCTATACAGAATAAATCAACATTCAAAAATTCAGCTAACATAGCTTGATGCACCATGTGTTTTCGATACGACTCGAACCAAGTAGTCCACTCTTGCTCATTATCCATATGGATATTTGACCGCCATCCGTCACGCATCCATATATGAGGCTTGAGAAATATGTGAATACCCCTTTCATGCAACTCAGTTACAGATTTAATATAGACAGAATCATACCTAGTCCATACTCCGATATCACCATTTTTAGGATGAAGAACTTTTGTCAATTCTGTCTGCTGATAAAAGAATGGTATAATAGCAACACCTTCAATATTATTTTTCACGAGTTGATTTATTCTGTCATTGGCACTTCTACCCCAACCGAAAACGCTCATTCCTCTATGTTTGCCATCTTTCGCATATAGATTTTTCACATTACCAGTGTGATTTTCGACTGACAGATCCCATTCGAAAGTGAATGGCTCTTCTGAAGGCACATGTGAGGCACATTGATTCAGCAAGATTAATGAAAAAACTATCAAGAGATTTTTAGAATACAAATTGGTCTAATTATAAATGAATGGTTAACAATTCTAAGGCAAATCTAATGATTCAAATTGAATATAATAGCCGTTGAGCCAAGATGATTATCTCAGAAACTGAGACTTTTTTGTGGGATAACGTCTGTTCACTTAGAAGGTGCCTGACACCATTCTGTTAAATCCAAGGAGCTTATCTTAATTTTTTATTTCGTAAAGAGACTTATTACACATTTGAAAAACGTTATTTATGCAAGACACACCTGATAAGTGTTGCCAAATTAACATCTACAAATGAAAAATAGAAGATCTTTTTTAAGGAACACAGCATTAGGAGCATTAACGATGGGCATATCTTCTAAAGCAAATTCAATATCAAATCTAAATGACAAAGAAGTTGTAACGTGTAATCCGACAACTTTGGATTATTACGGAACGGGTCCATTTTATACAGAAAACCCTCCAATGATAGAAGAGAATAATCTAGCACTTCCAAGTGAAAAAGGAGAGAGAGTGATTATCAGCGGAAGAATACTAAACCTAGATTGTGATGCATTTATTCCAAATACGGTCGTTGACGTTTGGCAAGCCAATAACGAAGGACAATATGATAATCAAGGTTTCTTACTGAGGGGATTCACAAAATCAAATACCCAAGGGTTCTATCTTTTCGAAACTATTAAGCCTGGAAAATATCTAAATGGCAATTCTTTCAGACCTTCTCATATCCACTATAAAATATCACCACCAGGTTTCAATTCATTGACCACTCAATTATATTTTGAAGGAGATAAAAGTATCGAAAATGATGCTGCTGCGTCTATTACTTCTGGCACTTATGATGCTACTCATAGAATTATATCTTTAACTAAAAATTCAGATAATATCCTTGAAGGTACATTTGATATTGTCATTAATGGCGAAGGGCTGCCGGTTGGGACAAATGATATTCATCTTACTAAAGGGATGGTTTATAAGGTATCTCCAAATCCATTTATCAATCAAGTAGAAATTGAATACGGTGTCTTCAGAAAGGCTAAAGTAGGACTTGTCGTTTATGACTTATCGGGCCAAGAAGTTGCTGTGTTAGAAGATGAAAATCTCAATCCAAATAAATACATATCAGTGTGGGAACCAGAGGCAACTCTGCCTAGTGGACATTACTTTATCGCTCTTAAAGTCAACGACCTTCAGGTGCATTATCTAAAAATTCTGAAGCAATAAAAAAGACTTACAAAACCTGTCCTAATTTCACACAATTTCACCAATCACCTTTTCATAGATTTCTCTCAATTCAAAATTGGTGTTTTCAAGTTTCAGAAATGCATCAGGATTTGATCTATAGGGCTCATTTAGCATATAAAGTCGTTGATAAGTATATTGATTCTGCATTTTCAACATGATATTGATAATTTTTTCATTTTCGAAATACTTCATTTCCCGTTTGATTACTTTCAGAGGCAATCCAGTAATTAGAATCAATTCCTGCATAGACACTTGATAATCATAATGCTTAAAAATCTTCAATAAGTCCTCTAGCGTCATAAATGGTTCATGCGACAAATCTATGTCGCTATTTTTATCTATTGACCGAGACAAAGTATAGGAATACCTTGTCATTGATTTACTATATAACACTGACAATACCCCGTTATGATGTAGAGCACTAAGTCTAGATGCGGTTTGAGTTTTACTTATGCCAAAAGTTCTTGCGACGAGTTTTTTATTGACAATTTTATCCGGTTGCTCATCAATAAATAACAGAAGGTCTCGGTCACTTACTTCATCATATGAAGCGCTAATTGATTTCCTATACGCTTTTACGCCGTAGACAATGAACAGTGCCATTATGATTATAGAAACACCAACAATAGCAACAGGTAATAATATATTCCATTCCATAATTAGGTCAATTTAGATATTTCTTTACTTCATTCAATAAAGTATCGGGCTGTAATTCTTCTCCGTTTTGCGCCTTAACGACATCAATAATATTGCCGATCAGTAAAGGGCTGAAACCCAATTTTAGACCAAAGTGATGTAGCATTTCTTCTTCTTTTTTATTAACTACACCATCTACCTTAAGCAAGAAAATAAGATAATAGAGAATTGTTACTCTTTCTTGTTCTGATTTTGGTATAAATAGAAACTTCTCATCAGAAATTATTATTTCTCTTACTTTCTCATCAGACAATCCAAGACTTAAACCCAGCTTTAGTAAATAGATCACTTCATATTCATGAATTTGTCCATCCACTTTTGACATTTGTGCTATTATAGAAATGATATTTTCCTTTTTCGCGTCATCTTCCAATCCTTCTAAATCCATTTGCAATCTAATATTTCAGCCTCTAATGTAAGGTAAATAATCAAAAAGAATACCCAACATTAATATTTGGAAGTATTGGAAATAAACTCGTCTTTCTTGCCTCCGCTTTTCCAAGGATCGTATTGTCGTATATATAAATGAAATACGGGTTTTTTCTATTATAAATATTATACATGCCTATTTGAAGTGTAAAAACGCCCTGTTTTCCGTAATTCTTAGAATAATTAAACTGTATATCTAAATGATGAAATGGCTCTTGTTGATAGTTATTTCTAGGCCCACTAGTTCTTAATATTCCAAAAGGAGACCTAAATTCTTCTATTGATAGCGAAAAGAAATTTCCAGATCCATAAGCCCAGTTCCCAGAAAGAGAATAAAAGTCATTAAAAATATATTTAACGCCAGCATTGATATCATTTCGTCTATCATATTTATAGGGAAATGGTCTACCTTCATCGATTGATTCAAATGTTCTTGTAGTTTTAGCTAACGTGTATGCAATCCATCCTCTCCATTGTCCAACATTTTTCTGCAATTGAACTTCTATCCCTCTGCTTGTACTTTCACCTACCTCTACTCTGTCCCTCCAATCAGGGTCGCCTTCTAATCCTGTTTGGGCCAAATTCGTTCCTCCTACAAAAATAAAATCCACAGCCGTTCTATATTCTAGCAAATTATCCATCTGTTTATAGTATCCGCTTAATGTAATATTTGTCGACTCCGTTAATTTCCTCGAATAAGAGAG
>CAXBGT010000284.1:0-4471 GCA_963975265.1 uncultured Saprospirales bacterium | reverse complement strand
CCAATAGCGGAAAATTGATAGGGGATAAAATATCTATGGAGTTGTTTGTTGAATAATTTTATGATTATTGGCCAATATTTTCTGAAGTTGTTTGCGAAGTACGCACTTTATTTTTAAAATCAAAACAGTCTATCTAAACAAATTCATAATCGTAAACGTTAAATACTGATACAAAACAACTTCTGATGCGAATTTCTGTCTTCCGAACTGCCCATTTTAATGCTGCACATCGTTTGCATAATCCAAATTGGAGCGATGAGAAAAATCAAGAGGTATTTGGACTTTGTAATAATCCTCATTACCATGGGCATAATTATGATCTAGAAGTCAAACTAACTGGAGAAGTTGATCCTGAGACGGGCTATTTATATGATCTAAAAATATTAAAAGATCTAATCAAAGCACAAGTTGAAAATAGGTTTGATCATAAAAACTTGAATCTAGAAACGGAGGAATTCAGAGATTTAAACCCCACTGCTGAAAATATTTGCTTTGTGATTCATGGAATACTTAGAAAGCACATAGAATCACAATATGAAATCAAGGTGCGTCTGTGGGAGACCGCAAGAAACTATGTTGAATATCCTGCGTAATTATCAATTATTGCTTCTTTCTAATCAAGCCCCGTTTACCAAAAAGATAGATGTATTCTGTTGTAAACTTAAATTTGGAAAAACCCTCACCTTCTAGTTCTATATTTTCCTTTACGAATCGTTTAATATGATACTGGTAGAATTTTCCCTTTTGAGAATAGAATATGTAATCTCCAAAAATTTGAATGTACTCAACATCCAATTCTGGAATTATTTTTAAGAATTGTCCAAAATTATCGAAGATCAAAATGCCTAAATCTTCATCTACTATGACTACTTTATTTTCTTTCTCTCGAATGATTGTAGGATTTACATTCCCTAAATTATAATCACTCAATCGATTGCTTGTGAATTGTGCATTGCCTAAGTTATCTATTTTCACAAGCACTTGATTTATAGGATCAAATATCCAAATTCTATTATCGTTTGATCTCGCTACAGCTGTTACATCCAAGAATTCAGTAGTAGATAAGTCTAACGTCTTAATTTCAGCCAATGTATTGTCCAAAATTAATATTCGATTAAAAGCTGCGATAAAACATAGTATCTTTTGAGGATTGGTCGCGTCTATGCTTACAATATCACCAATCGAGCCATTACTGTACTCATACTTTTTATTGAGGTCAGAATCATATCTTATGATTTTGTCATCGGAAGTGAGTATGTATATATTCTGTAGGTTATCAATTTCAACTTGGTCAATCTTTTCATTGATATCTAATTGACTATCCAATTTTAGTTCTACGACAGCTTTCTGAGATGTTATGCAGCTAGGCAAACACAGAGTCAAAAGCAATATCCATAACAACTGTCTTGATATCATTGTACAATTTTAGTCTTGTTTGGCATCTCAAAATACTGTAACGAAAAAACACCGTCATCTAGCACGCCATAACTCTGATAATCTGTCCAATCTCCTAATCCAAAGTAAGTTGATTCTCCATTCTTGATAGAGATTTCAAGTGGTAAGTGTCGATGACCAAATATGTAATAATCATGATGTGATTCAGACTCTTTGCTTTCTGCATATTGAACAAGCATTTCTTTTTCTTTACCGTAGAATTGCGCATTATCGCCACCTGCATCTCTAGATTTATGACTAAATTTCTGCATCAGCCACAAACCAAAATTTGGATGCAATCTAGCATATGCCCATTGACAAACTCGATTGCTAAATACTCTTTTAATAAACTTATACCCATGATCTTTAGGACCTAATCCGTCTCCATGTGCCACATATATTTTTTTCCCTTGAATGTCTCTTATTTGTGGTTTTCGATATACGGGTATACCAAATTCTTTTTCAAAGTAATCGAACATCCACATATCATGATTACCAGTAAAAAAATAGATTGGAATATCTTGATCTCGCATCTCAGCTAACTTCCCCAGGAATCTAGAAAACCCTTTAGGGATCACAGATTTATACTCAAACCAATAATCAAAAATATCACCAACCAAGTATAATTCCGATACTTCGTCTTGAATACTTGACAACCAACGTACGATCTGTTTTTCTCTCTCTTCACTAGTAAGTCTAGCATCTGTACCAAGATGAAAATCTGATGCAAAAAATACTTTTTTAGACACTCAGTTTATAATTTAGATTAATCTACGAATCGTTTATCTACAGCCATTTTTTCACCGCAAGTTTTACATGTTCGCATTTCCTCAGAACCATAATATTCTTTAAATCTAGGTAGGAAATCTTTTTCTATATTTTTTAATTCGAAGTATGTTTCGTGCAAGCTTTTATTACAATTATCGCAAAACCATAGTAACCCATCTCGCTCTCCTTTTGTACGTTTCAGCTCTATTACCAATCCAATAGATCCCTCGGACCGCATGGGTGAATGTGGTACTTTTGCTGGTAATAAAAACATCTCTCCTTCATTGATCGGGATATCCACGGGCTTACCATCTTCTTGGATTCTCACCACAATACTCCCCTCGACTTGATAAAACAACTCTTCGGTCTCATTGTAATGATAGTCTTTCCTGGCATTAGGTCCTGCAACTATCATTACGATATAATCACCTGCTTCTTTGTACAGATTTCTGTTCCCGACTGGCGGTTTTAGTTCATGTCTATTTTCATCAATCCACTTCTGAAGATTAAACGGTCGAGCGATTCCCATATCTAGTCTATTGTTTGATTAAGTTCTAAAGTTAGGAAAAATTGAGAAATGAAAATTGAGAAAATTAATAAATCACTTTTATAAAATAGAGCCATGCCTAATTAAAGACATAGCTCCAAACTAAAACATTACTGGAACATTGAGTACAAATGCAGTTGTCAGTACACTTGCAGTTCAAAATTCAGAAAAACACTTCAATATGCTTATTCCTTTCCCGACATCCAATTTCCGTTGAATCACTTACACATTCCATAGGTCCAAGGATATGTAAGAGGTGAATAAGCATTATTAAAAAACTATCAAACTAACTAAACCTTCTTAGGTCACTTCTAAAAAACAACACCGTTTCTTATCTAATTTTAATGAACCGTCCTCCCATTTGATCACCTTCATTATCAGTAACCTTGATAAGGTATGTTCCTGTATTTATATTTAAAATGTTGATTGGAATAATATTATTTCCTTCTTGAGCATTGTGTGACATAGCCATTATTTGCTTACCAAGAATATCAATGATTTCAATTCGTAAACTCTGTGTATAATCAAGATTCACACGTAAGTTTATCAGATCCTGTGCAGGATTAGGAGCTAAAGACAGATCTTCCATGATCTCATATTGATCGATAGAAGCTATTGTGCGAAGTTTATTAATTTTGGTTTCTCCATCCACTAGGCTATTACCTCCAAGACCAGTAACTGACACCGCATCAATATAAACTCTATCTGCATTTGCACTTGCGTCACATTGTAATCTGAATTTTGCATTTGATGCCATATTATAGTCACTGCTTAAGATGGGTACAGTTGCTACATAGAAAGAATTATTCTGAAAATTGATTCCGCTAGTAAACGTTGCCACTGTTTGCCATGTATTACCATCATAGTATCTAAGCCAGAAATCTTCTCCATATTCCATGCTGTTCGGAAAAAAGTAAAATGTAAGTTCTACACTTGAGTACGATGAAAGATCATAAGCTGATGATGTCATAGCTGACGCTGTACCAGAATTGTCTCGTAATCTTATAGAATATGCCCCTTCATATGATCTAGGTCCTGTATATCTGTAACAATCTGACCCACCATCTTCCCAGCCATCCCAGCCAGACTCAAAGTAATGAGCAAAGACAATATCTGTGTCCCCTCCATCATTACAGGCTACACAGTCAGGTCCTCCACAATCAATACCTGTTTCATCGCCATTTTGGATTCCGTCTTCACATGTTTCGCAGGCATCACAATCAGGTCCTCCACAGTCTATCCCTGTTTCGTTTCCATTTTGGGCACCATCATCACAAGTTGGTGGCACGCTACATGGGTCACAATCTGAACCTCCGCAATCTACTCCCGTCTCGTTTCCGTTTTGGATACCATCAGTACAAGTAGGTGGCACACTACAAGGGTCACAATCTGGACCTCCACAATCTATTCCTGTTTCGTCTCCATTTTGAATACCATCATTACAAGTAGGTGTCGGTCCAGAACCTGCACAAAAGTTAATTGTCTCTGTACTGTTAAACTGTCCACCAGAAACCAATGACTGACCAGCTATTGATATATCATATGATCCTTGTCCATATGAACAGCAAATGCCATCACCGTAAGTATCATTTATTGTAAAATCATAGCATCCTTCAACCAGACAGAATGTCTCATTCACAGTAGATCCAGGTGTATTATATGGCCCACCACTGTAAAGTATTGCCCCCCCTGCATCCGTGAGTGTCCATGTAGTCTCTCCTG
>CAXBGT010000283.1:0-4480 GCA_963975265.1 uncultured Saprospirales bacterium | reverse complement strand
ATGCTTGCGTCGGGGTCATAAAAAAGATGTTTTTGCATAAAAACGCCTCATCACAAAAAAGATCCGATTTCCGACCTTTAGGTTGGAAAATTTTTGACTAATGCTCCATCAGCTTGCGGTGGGGTAGTTAAAATTTAGGATCTTTTTTACTCTAATTTATATTTCCTGTATTTGAGTTAAACCATTTGCGGTCTAAAGTATTGTATGGTATATGGCGAAATTTAAATTACCAGAAGGAACTACAGATCGTGACATCAATAGAATTATTGAAATGGCTTGGGAAGATCGTACTACTTTCGATGCAATCGAAGAGCAATTTGGTATCCCAGAAAAGGATGTAATCAAGCTCATGAAAAGAGAGATGAAGCTCAGCAGTTGGAAGATGTGGAGGGAAAGAGTACAAGGTAGAAAAACAAAGCATGCTTCACTTCGCAGCTTCACAGAAGGTCGCCATAAATGCAGCAGACAAGGACACATTAATAACAATAAGATTGCCAAAAGGTAATAAGAAAGCAAGGTTAAAGAAACAAGTCAATTATTTCATTCAGAGGATTACGGCTTCAATTAAAATTTCTTAAAAAATCTTCCTAAGTCTGTTCTGATTGACAAGTGGTTAGCGGCACCTGCAAGGTGATAATACCCTACGCCATAATCGATATTAAAGCCTTTGATTCTCAACCCTAAGCCTCCAGAAAATCCTGCTAGACTACGAAAACTAGAAAGCGAAAGTTCTTTTCTTCTAAGGTGATTGTATCCGAATCGGATTTTTAACCCTTGGGTTTTTCCTAATAGGAATTCTCCATTAAAAATAAAATGTCTGAAGAAATTATCTACTCCTTCATTAAATGTAGATGTTTCAGTCGGCTCATCTTCAAATATACTTTCAGATTGAACATTATTCGGGTCATCATATGTTACACTCCATTGTTGTAGTTGATGAGCAATAATTGTAAACCTGAAAGGCAAGTGATTAAGCTTTCTTGAAACACCAAGCTGAATATCTAAAGGAAGATTTGCTCTTTCATTTCCGTAAGTTGATAATTCCGTTCCAATATTTTTGATCACAAAAGCTGCAGAAAAATTTGATTCTGGTTTAGAATAATATAATCCCAGATCAGCCCCAATTCCTGAAGAACTGTAAGTTTCTAAATTTCCAAATATTCCTTTTAGATTCGCACCTACTACTATCCGTTCATTGAGCCTTTTACTAGCACCTACAGTGATTGCGGATTCACCTCCTGAAAAAGTACCAATTGCATTTCCAATTTCATCTGAAGCTGTGAATTCTCCGAAACTTACATAGCTAATCCCGACATGTGCATTAATACCTCCCCATTTATTGATCTTTCTACCATATCCTAGATAGCCATTACTCACATCAGCAAATGCAAAGTTATGGTTGAATGTAATCTGATTATGGGTCTTATCATTTAACAATGCAGGATTACTTGCTGCAAGTGATACATCGTCATCTTGAATTGTAATGAGACTTCCTCCTAAAGCAGACAATCTTGCTGATTGAGGATTACCTAAAAATTCGTAAGTGTATCTCCCTCCAATTTGCGCAACAGCACCAATAAAGATCATTGAAAAGATAAGGGATAAAGCTATTTTATGCATGCTAGTTTTTTAAGTAATGGATTTATCTTTTTTGATAGGCTGTGATTATTTTTTTAGATGTGATCCATCAATTTTCCAAGTTGTAGTACAAATGGCATTGCTGTCACACAACATCTTTTTAATTAATTCACCTTGTTCATTGTATTCTTTTAGTAGTCCAAATTCCTTATCACCATTTCGGTATGTTCCTTCCCATTTGAGCTTTCCATTCGTATGATATTCTTTGAATGGACCTTGCTCCATATTTTTTTCAAACATTACTTCTTCCATGAGTTCTCCAGATGGATAATAACCTTTCACTACTCCTGCAAGCACATTGTCTGTGTAAAGGCCTTCCAGCTTTATATTACCATTTGAGTGATATGTTTTGAATACGCCATTGAGAGCATCCGACGTATATTGTTCCGTGACTTCTAGCTCACCTTCAGATGTATATATTTTTCTGGAGCCATCCAATTTTCCATCATTATAATTACTTTCTTCAGTGAGCTTCCCTTCTGGGGAATAGCGCTTATACCATCCATGTTTTAATGAATCTCCAGTATATTGATATTCCTCGTATTTTTCGCCAGTTTCATGTATTGTTGTTATGGTTTTGTCTCCACAACTGCTTAAAAATATTGCAACAAGCAAAAATGATGTTTGGATTAGTTTTTTCAAAATGTATTGATTTCTGTTTTATTTTTAAAAAGTACATATCAAGTAGATAGATACCAATTATTAGCAAATATAGAAACGTTTGACTAGGGGAGTAAATTGTATAACCGAACTATTCAAAAAATGTATTGTTATCGTAGAGTGTTGGCAATGTCATACATTAGTAATTCTCATAAAACTTATCTTTACCAAATGCAACTAATAGAATTTAGAGAAGAGGGATTATACGTACCACAGGCGGATGTTTATATTGATCCATGGAAGCCCGTAAACAAAGCATTTATTACGCATGGACATTCTGATCACTCTCGATATGGCAACAAATCTTATGTATGCACTCACGCTGCACTACCTGTGATTAAACATAGGTTAGGAAGCCACATCAATGCTAAAGGAATTAATTATGGCGAAGAATTCTCTGTTAATGGTGTGAAATTCTCATTTCATCCTGCAGGGCACATCATCGGATCTGCACAGATCAGAGTCGAATATAAGGGTGAAGTGTGGGTAGCATCTGGAGACTATAAAACGACCTCAGATGGGGTATCTGAAAATTTCGAATCAATAAAGTGTCATTCCTTCATAACGGAATCGACTTTTGGATTGCCAGTTTTTAAATGGAAACCTCAATCCGATGTCATGGATGAAATTAATGATTGGTGGAGAACTAATAAAGAGCAAGGAAGAGTGAGTGTGTTGGCAGCATATTCACTAGGTAAAGCACAGCGGATCATCAATAATGTAGATCATTCTATTGGAAAGTTATTTACCCATGGAGCTGTAGAAAATGTAAATGAGGTGATTCGTAGACAAGGTGTACACCTACACGAGACAACAAGAGTAGTACAAGGACAAAAACCTTCATTGTATGAAGGAAGCCTGGTTATAGCGCCGCCATCGGCAGTCGATTCTGCTTGGTCTAAGAAATTTAAAGATTTCTCATCTGGAATAGCTTCGGGTTGGATGGCAGTGAGAGGAACGAGACGAAGAAGATCAGCGGATAGAGGATTTATTTTAAGCGATCATGCAGATTGGGACGGATTAGTAGGTGCAATAAAAGCTACTGAAGCGGAACGCATTTATGTGACTCACGGATACACTGATATTTTCTCTAAATATCTAACTAGTATAGGGTATTATTCAGCTATAGTAGACACAGAATATAGCGGTGACGAACCAAATGCAGTTTCTGCAGTTGGAGAAGAGGAAGGAAACTAAATTACATGAAACGATTTGCCCAATTATTTAAACAATTAGATCAGACAACCAAGACTACAGTCAAAATCAAAGCCTTGGTTGGGTATTTCTCGACAGCCGAGGATAAGGATAAAGTTTGGGCTATTGCTTTGTTTTCTCATCGAAGACCAAAACGAACAGTTACTACGGCACTACTTAGAGAATGGTCGGCTGAGCTAGGTGGAATTCCGCTTTGGTTGTTCGAAGAGAGTTATCATATAGTTGGGGATCTAGCGGAGACGATAGCACTTGTCACGCCGCAAGCCACCAAAACTTCTGACAAATCACTTGCTGTTTGGATTGACATAATAATGAACTTGAAAGATCAAGAAGAGACGGTAAAGAAAACTACAATTCTTGACGCATGGACTTCGCTAGATCAAGATGAACGATTTCTTTTTAATAAATTGATCACGGGTGGATTTCGAGTTGGAGTATCTCAGAAGACTATTATCAATGCACTAGCAAAGTACGCAGATATACAAGAATCAAAAATCACTCACCGATTGATGGGAAAGTGGGACCCGACAAAAATCACGTTTGAAGCATTGGTGCTCGCAACTAACCCTACAGAAGACCAATCAAAGCCATATCCATTTTATCTTGCCTACGCTTTGGATATTGATTTTAGTCAATTAGGTGAGCCATCCGAATGGTCCGCAGAACGAAAGTGGGACGGTATCAGAGGACAACTAATTCTTAGAGGAGGTGAATATTATCTTTGGTCCAGAGGCGAAGAATTAGTCAGTGAAAAATTTCCTGAATTAGTTATTCTCAAAGATAAGACAGAGAAGGATGTCGTTATTGATGGAGAGATATTGCCATACAGAGATGGCAAACCACTAAATTTTAATATACTTCAAACAAGAATCGGTAGAAAAAATGTAACGAAACAACACCTCATAGATGCACCGATTATTATCATGGCATACGACCTTTTGGAATATAACGGAGTAGACATAAGAGA
>CAXBGT010000282.1:0-4706 GCA_963975265.1 uncultured Saprospirales bacterium | reverse complement strand
TGTAGAAAGGATTAATGAAGTGTTTGATGTTAAGTAACATAGAATTCCGAACAAAGAACTACAATTGTTAAATAAAATCGTAATTCTCAACTCGTAATTCGCAATCCTAATTCTGTGCCAAAATTCTCAATCAAAGACAGACTATTGAGCTTCAAAAATGCCTTTGATGGCTTGAAAGTACTGCTTAAAGCAGAACATAGTGCATGGATTCAGGTAGGTTTAGCCTTGGTTGCAACTGCGCTAGGTTTCTATTTTGAAATATCTTCTTCAGAATGGATTATAATTGTGCTTTGCATAGGAATGGTAATTTCCGCTGAGATATTTAACACAGCAATAGAGTACATAGCCGACTTCATACAGCCAAATCTGGATGAGAGAATCAAACATATAAAAGACCTTGGAGCGGCAGGTGTTTTTATGACCGCTTTGGCTACGATAATCGCAGGTCTTATTATCTTCCTACCAAAAATTATGGCACTATTCTGATTTGGTAACCTTTGATTTATTACTTTGTGGCATAACTACTTAGATTTATGAAAAAACTAGCACTTCATTGGCAGATCATGATCGGAATGATCGCAGGCGTACTTTTTGGAATCCTCTTTTCGTACATGGGATGGCAAGAATTCGTCGCAGATTGGATCAAACCGTTTGGCAGAATCTTCATCAGTTTATTGAAGTTAATCGCTATTCCACTAATCCTAGCGTCGTTGATCAAGGGAATATCTGACTTACAAGATATCTCTAAGTTTAAAAACATGGGTCTTAGGACGATATTATTTTATATTATATCCACAATAGTAGCTATTTCCATAGGGCTTGCGGTAGTAAATATCATCCAGCCTGGTGAATATGTATCAGCAGAAACAGTAGCTGAACTAACCGAATCATATGCAGCTGAAGGAGAAAAAAGGGTAACAGCCGCTGGAGATCAAAAATCAAAAGGACCACTTCAATTTGTTGTAGATATGGTTCCAGAGAATATATTTGGAGCAGCATCTAACAATGGAAATATGCTACAAGTAATCTTCTTTGCCATTTTCTTTGGAATAAGTATGCTACTGATAAAGGACGAAAAAGCGAAACCAATCAAAGATTTCTTCGATAGTCTGAATGACATCATACTCAAAATGGTAGATCTGATTATGTTATCAGCGCCCTACGCAGTATTTGCACTATTAGCCTCACTTGTTGCCGAAACCACCAATCCAGATCTTTTCATAGCGCTTGGCTGGTATGCAGCAAGTGTAGTGATCGGGCTATTAATTATGATGAGTTTGTATGTCGCAGCCGTTTATTTTTTCACTGGTAAAAAGCCTGGATTCTTTCTTAGAGGCATCAGTCCAGCTCAACTATTGGCATTCTCTACATCATCAAGTGCCGCTACCCTACCCGTAACGATGGAACGTGTAGAGGAACATCTTGGAGTGCATAAAGAAGTAACAAGTTTTGTCCTTCCTGTTGGTGCTACTATCAATATGGATGGAACGAGTCTTTATCAAGCTGTTGCTGCAGTATTTATATGTCAAGCTTTAGATTTTGATCTTACGTTTCAGGATCAGCTTACAATTGTATTGACCGCAACCCTTGCCTCTATCGGATCAGCCGCTGTTCCTGGGGCAGGAATGGTTATGCTAGTCATTGTTCTAGAATCTCTTGGACTTCCAGCTGAATCTTTGGCTATAGGACTTGCATTGATTTTTGCAGTGGACCGTCCATTAGATATGTGCCGTACTACTGTAAATGTAACTGGTGATGCATCTGTAGCTATGATTGTCGGAAACTCTCTAGGTAAATTGGGTGAGCCTCATGTGCAGAATTGGGATGATAATAAGGAGCACTTTTAGCATTGCTTGAGATATGACGTATTTAACTAAACATATATTCTTTGTGGTTATGGCTTCTATTTCATTATCAGGATGTCTATCTTCTGGTCTTTCTCTAGAAGAATATAATGAAGCATGTCCTTATGAAAGAAAATACGGGGTGGTGCTTTTTATTTGGAAGCACCTCTGACAGTTACACCCCATCAGCAAATCTATAGCATGGGTGATACTATAACATGGAGGATAGAATTAACAGATTCTATTTATGACCTGAGTAGAGAAATGAAATTCAAAATTGAAAACTTTCCCTTTCAGCCTTTTTTTTACTTATTCAAGATGGAGGAAGATGGATGGAGTTCTGGTTATTTGAGCAATAGAATCATAGTAGATTCTATATACAACACCCGTTTCATTGGTCAGTCATCTATACTTCCTACTAGTTTTAGAGGTTACTCAACTTACACTAACGGCATATATTCTTATGAATATATGGTCATTTTGGATACTCCTGGAGTATACATTAACTATGTTCTCGATCAGATCCGCACTGCCAATCCTGATGAAATCAAGAATGGCCAATATCCTGAATACCTGGATATAATCAATCATAGCGGATGTCCCGACCCCTATTACACTGTGAATTACACCTTACAAGGAGAACCGCACTATGAAGAGTTCATGGAAGAAATGATATTCCTTGACCAAGAGGTCTATAATGATAAATGGACACAACTAGGAGGTAATATTCAAGATATGTGGGGCGGAACTGGGGGAGGTATTGTTGTAGATTGGAGAGGCGTAATGGGATTTGAAGTAGTGGAGTGAAACTCTTTCTACTAATCTTACAGACTAAAATAAAAATGTAAATACTATAAATAAATAGTATTTCTAGGCGTCGGACATCTTAAAGATGTCCGACGTTTCTGTTTAATTAACCCGTTCATATATTGCGTTCTATATGTTTCTTAGTAGATTTGTATTTGTATGACATTATTATCACTTATGGGTATTGTAGAGTTAGATCAAAGCTTGTTTCATCTACTTAATAGCGAATGGACAAACTCCGTTTTTGATACTATTCTACCTATATGGAGAGATAAATATTTTTGGTTACCAGTCTACATATTTATTATCAGTTTTGCGGTATTTAACCAAGGAAAAAAGGCATATTGGTTTCTCTTGTTCCTGATTGCTACAGCTGGCGCAGCTGATTTAATTAGTAGTGAAGGCATCAAGAAAAATGTCAAACGGTTAAGGCCATGTAATGATACCGAATTAGTCGAAGTACGTTCTTTAGTGCGGTGTGGCAGTGGTTATAGCTTCACGAGTAATCATGCTGCCAATCATTTTGCAGTAAGTTTCTTTCTATTAGGAACGATAGGAATAAGAAAAAGGAAATTAAGATGGGCATTACTAATTTGGGCAGCATCCATTGCCTATGCACAGGTTTATGTAGGTGTTCACTATCCGATTGATGTACTATCGGGTGCAATTTTAGGTGTATTAGTTGCTAAGATGTTTTTGTGGCTTTATAAAGCTAGTGGTCAGAGTGTTGTGATGGAGTAAATTTCTTATTTGCACTAACATTTATGAAACATAATCTTATATGAAATACATTAGACTAATATCAGAAACAAGTCAAATCAATCAGGCAACAAAGAGCAAGCAGTCAAGGTAGACAATAAAAGCCTAGCCGTAAGAAACTGGCTTGTAGGAACTTATATTGTAGAGTATGAGCACTGTGGAGAAGAGCATGCTGAATATGGCACGAAATTATTAGTTTCAATTGCAGAACCTATAGAAACAGACCAAATAAAGCCTAACAAACCATTAAAAATATAGTTGGAATTACGCAATCAGCAACCTATAAATTTACATATTTAAACACTATAGGCATTACACTTTAAACCTACCCACTATAGCACTATATTTACGTGAAAATAAACAAAAACTAAAGCACCATCGATAAATATATTCCAATACTAAAAACACTCAGACAGTATAATATAAACTTACTGAAAGCTGACGTTCCAGCAGGCGTAATGGTAGCGATACTGTTAGTCCCGCAAGCTATTGCTTATTCCTATTTGGCAGGAATGCCCCCTGAGTACGGGCTTTATACAGCTCTAATACCTTGCATACTTTATGCAATTCTTGGCACCTCGCCTCATCTTGCAGTTGGTCCTGTAGCTGTCTCTGCATTACTAGTGATGGCAGGCATTAGTCAATTGGCCGAACCTTTTTCTGAAAATTATATCGGCCTAGTTATTCTTAGTGGTTTATTAATAGGAGTACTTCAATTCATAATGGGTATCTTCAGACTTGGAGCATTGGTAAACTTACTCTCCTACCCCGTAATAACAGGTTTCACATCAGCTGCATCTGTTATTGTTATCGTTAATCAACTAAAAGATATATTTGGTTTACACATCCCACAGTCTGACTTTCTATTTGATGCATTAATACATATAGTCAATAACCTATCTTTGATACAAGGCCCTACTCTCTTAATTGGGCTAAGCACCTTTATGGCAATTATAGTTTTGAAAAAGACAAGTAAAAAGATTCCTTATGGTCTAATCGTTGTCTTTACTGGAATTATTCTTTCTTATTTTTTTAATTTTGAAAAACTAGGCGTTGATGTAATTGGATCTGTCCCATCTGGCCTACCAACGTTTAAAGTTCCGAATTTAGACATTGAAACAATAACATCCCTGCTTCCTACCGTCTTTCTAGTAACAATAATAGGTATCATTGAGGCTGTAAGCATCGCAAAAGCAATTGGTAACAAACATGATTATTACACTATCGATACCAATCAGGAATTGAGAGCACTGGGAATATCTAAAATTGGAGGCTCTTTCTTCAATTCTATTCCTT
>CAXBGT010000281.1:0-4769 GCA_963975265.1 uncultured Saprospirales bacterium | reverse complement strand
CCTGAATGCTAAACTAGATGAAGTTCATGATTCTATTATAAATTACGATATCATGTTGACACCATTCCAAAAGAAATGGGTAGCTGATTTTGGTTGGGATTTTTTCATATCAAGCACCAGCCAAACCAGTAATGGAAGTAACCAAGTATTGGGGCTTTCATTGAGTAATCAACTGAAAAATAGAAACTTCCTTGGTGGAGCTGAACAGTTTACACTATCCACAGAATTAGGATTGGAAGTGCAGATTGATTCGTTAAGTACCAATTCAATAATTAGATCTAGGTCTGTAGGGATCAATGCAGCAATGGAAATCCCGAAACAAAAGAGTCTATTAGGTCTATCATCTTCAATGAAATTATTTGGGAAAGATATTTTTCAAAGCTTCAAAGAAAATACGACTACCACTGTGAGAGGAGGATACAACTTTAATGATCTCGTTGATAATTATAGTAGATCATCTTTGAACGCCAGTATATCCTATGACTTCAAACCAAATAAGACCTCAAGATTTGTAATTAGGCAATTTGGCTTAGAATACAATGATTATGAGTTGACAAATATATTCTTCGATAGAATAAAAAATAACCCACTATTACTCAGATCCTTTGATGACAATCTACTTACTGGCCTATTCTTCAGAGACGTAACTTACATTTTTAACAAACCTGTAAACAGTGAAGGAAATAGTTTTACATTTATTTCTAACTTTGAAATAAGTGGAGGCGAAACATTTATAGCTAACAAATTATATAATCTAGCTTCTGGCAATAATACCGATTGGAAATTGACAAATAATATCGAATTTGCGAAATATGCGCGACTAGAACTTGATCCTAGATTCTATGAGCATTTTTCTGATAAACATTCTTTTGCGGCAAGAATGTATGCAGGGGTTATCATTCCGTATGGAGGAAGTACTGCAGCTCCATTTTTTAAACAATTCAGCGTAGGTGGCCCTAACAGCCTCAGAGGATGGGATCAAAAAGAACTTGGACCTGGTGGCTATTCTCATAATTCCATAAGAGGACAAACTTTCTATCAAACTGGTGACATTAAGTTAGAAGCAAATGTAGAATACAGATTTGATTTATTTTACATTTTAGAAGGGGCACTCTTCATTGATGCTGGTAATGTATGGACATTAAAAGCAAGTAATGACAGACCAGATGCTAACATAACTAGCGACTTTACGAAACAAATTGCTGTAAGTGCTGGATATGGATTTAGGTTTGACTTTACGTACTTTAATATTAGATTTGATTTTGGATACAAATTGAGAGATACGTACTTAGAAAATGTTACAGATTCTTATTGGTACACCTGGCAAGAAATAAAAGATCAAAAATTCGGTAATTTTCAAGTAGCTGTTAATTATCCCTTTTGAAGATGTTGGATACAATCAGCATTATCATGCCTGTTAAAAATGGATTACCATTTCTTCAAGAGTGCCTTGATTCTATTATAAATCAAACCTATACCAACTGGGAACTACTTGTTGTAAATGATCACAGCACAGATGGAACACTACATGTTTTAGAACAATATGCCGAAAGTGATTCTCGTATAAAACCAGCACAAAATCTAGGTAATGGAATCATCCATGCCTTAAAAACTGGTTATGATTTATCTCATGGTAACTATATCACCAGAATGGATGCAGATGATATAATGCCAACCCATAAATTAGAAACTTTACGAAGTCTATTATCAAATGAAACGGCAAACGCAGTTGCTACCGGGCATGTCAAATATTTTAGTGCAGCTGGAATTAAGGATGGTTATAAATCCTATGAGAACTGGCTCAATAAGCTTTGCATTGATGCTAATCACTTCCAAAATATCTACAAAGAATGTGCGATCGCTTCACCTGCATGGATGATGAGAAAAGATCATTTTGAGACCGTTGGAGGTTTTAGTTCTATCACTTATCCAGAGGACTACGACTTGTGTTTTCGAATGTACGAACATGATGTAAAAGTGGTCTGCTCACCTAAAACAGTCCATTATTGGAGAGATCATGAAAGCCGCACCTCTAGAAATGATAAGAACTATTCTGACAATAGGTTCTTAGATTTAAAATTGGCATATTTTCAAAAAATAGAAGTTCCTAAATATCAAAAAATTAGGCTTTTAGGAGCGGGAAAAAAAGGTAAAGCAGTGGCAAAGTTCCTGCTTGAACAAGAGATTCATTTCTCATGGGCAACCAACAATGTAAAGAAAATAGGAATTGATATATATGGTAAAGTATTACTGGACTATGATCTGATTACAATTGACAGTAAAGAAACTGCAATAGTAATAGCAGTGGCTAATAAAGAAGAACAAACGGAAATCACAAAAAAATTATCACAAGTAAATCAAAGTAGGATCTATTTTTTATGTTGAACCCCACTCCAACAATTCTACTGCATACATCTTCCTATCTTTACCCTATGAGAATATTTCTATTTCTGATTAGCTTACTATTTTCGACTATGGTTTGGTGCCAATCTGATATGCCACTAGATATGTCAAAAACGCTAATGGAGATGCAGTTAGAGTACCTACAACCCGTAGAGCAATCCCCCAAATTTATACCAGCTGGGAAAGTAAAATATTTCGACTACAAATTTGGTCTGGAATTGGATAATGGTAGCACCTTAGTACTTGTACAGAGCAAAAAAGATGATGGAAACTACATTCCACACATGATGATATCTGCATTAGTCGCTACCCTGGCTACCAATAATCAAGATGTAAAAATCAATATGATGTCACCTGCAGATAGTTATCTCAAAGAAACCAATAGTGATTGGGCGATCGAAGCACTTTTTACTCCGAAAGACAATATAGGAGAATATGGAATCGCTTATTTAAAATCAATATTCAAAGAGGGAGTTGGAGTCACAAACATTCTATATTTAGCAAAAACAGATGTGAATATTGAGCCTTTATTAAAATATAAAAACTGAGTTAATTACAGTTATAAAAAAAGATGTACGGGAGCAATATTGGAAATTTTGGGAAATCATTACATTAATTTCAATTCAGCTAAGGAAGCTGTAAAATTGTTTGAAAACGCCTTAAAGGTTGAAGTAAAAGAAGGCTACTATTAATCTGAAGAAGTGGTAAATCAAGTCGAGGACACTAAATCGATCAAATATTTCATCTCTTATTCCGCTTTAGAAAAGAATTATAAAAATTGGATTTTCGTCAAGATACTAACAAAAAGCCACACACTCCATCTATTCCTGCAACTCTGTATGAAGAACTTTAAATCACTTTGAATACGCGCTAGGCATATTTGTTTTAATAGTGTTTGGGTCTTTAGTTGTGCTGCCCAACAATCACTGACAAGAATTCTGCTTAGAAATCCATTTGGAAAGTTATCCAATATAGCTTGGCTTGACTTCATTGTGGATAACTTTTAGTTTTTCAACAATAGACTTTATTTTTTTTGTACATGAGTAGTTACAAAGTATTTTATTTTTTATAGATTTACTAGACTGAAATGCCAATATTGTCATTTAGTAATTTTTGAAATTGGAATTTGCATTTTTAAAGAGACTTAAGAGAATAACCAACTTAAAAATACCCAAAGATGAATTTCATCATCAACTATAAAGATTTCATAGTGGCTTTTGTCATAGCTACTATTTTATTAATTCCTTTTGAATTGTATGTTAAAACCGTCGAACATTGGCCTGCTGCTTATGATTTAGAGAGCTTGGATATGTGGGCTGATTGGCGTGCAGAGGTAGATAATTTAGATTCTGAGGATGTGGTCATTCTAGGGTCATCCCGCGGTCATTTTGATCTTAATATTAACTTATGGGACTCTATAACGGGCAGAAAGCCTATAATGCTTGCTTATCCTGGAAGTTCGCCATATCATACGGTTGAAGACATTATTGAGAAATCTTCATTTAATGGATTACTCGTCATTAGTACTTCACCTGGACTATTTTATACTATGAAAGGAAGTTGGGGAGCAAATCGAGGAAAGGCTCTTGTGGACCAATATTATAACCGAACCTATGCACAGCAGTTTAGCAACATGGTTTATAATCTGGTTGATCCTTTATTCAGTTTCACACAAGGCAACGATTTGAATCTGGAATCACTCATCGGTCGGATTCCTTTTGAAAACCGAGACTCTATTGATGGTGCTGCGATCTGGCCTGCGATGGTTGCTATGGATAAATATCGTAATATACGTATGATACCCCAAATGGAAACTGATTCTGTATTCCAAAAGAAGCAAACTGATATCTGGTTTAATCCAGATCCTAAAAACCGTTTTGTAGATAGTATAGATGTAGTGATTGGCCACTATGTTAATCTTGTGAAGAAATTTAAAGCCAATGGTGGTCGAGTCGCTTTTATCAGACCACCCGTAACGGATTATTATTTGGATACAGAAACGAGGCTTTTTCCTAGAGAGAAATATTGGGATCGATTGATACTAGAGAGTGGGTGCCCTGGATATCATTTTCAAGACTACGATGAGTCGAAAGATATGATCCCTCCAGAATGGTCACATCTCAATCGCAGAGATTCTGACATCTACACAAAGACCATCATCAATTTGCTCAAAAAGGATCAACTCCAATAATTATATCCAATGTTATTTAATACCCTAGGTTTCGCAGTTTTTCTTCTTGTAGTCTTATTTCTTTACTATATAGCACTTCGCTCATGGAAGCAAAAGAAAGGAATGCTTCTACTGGCCAGTTATATTTTTTACGGTCTTTGGAATCCTCCACTGATTTTACTGCTTTGGATATCGA
>CAXBGT010000280.1:0-4839 GCA_963975265.1 uncultured Saprospirales bacterium | reverse complement strand
TAGCTAGACATATTTGTCTTGGTTACTTTCACTTCATTGATCATTTCATTATTAGTGCTTGCTACTAATCCTGAGATAATACTTCCTGTACATCCACCATTATCTTGAATATTGATCGTTGTAGTACAGAAATCTTGATTACCAGATGCATCAGTTACCCATATTTGCACCTCATTCATACCTAACTGATCACAGTTGAAGAATTCTTGAGTATGGTTTGTATTGCTAGAGAATGAAATCAGTACATCCCCAGGACAATTATCGTAACTTCCTAAGTCAAAGTCCGATGCCCAAATATCAATCTCACCCGATGAAGGCATAATTACAGTTGTAATCTCAGATAAACAGTAAGGTGTAGGATTTTTCTTATCCAATACCCTGATTAAGAACATACAGATCTGTTGATTTCCACATTGATCTTCTACTGTGAATGTAATCTTGTGCGTTCCAACATCTAAAGTTCTACTTGCATCATTACTACTTCCTACTGCATTGATTGTTCCATCATTGAATAAATCCAGCGTAAAGTCATATTGCAAATCAGCTTCTGGAGTACAGTCATCTGTAGCACCTACGATGATCTCTGCAAAACCGTTACAGTCTTGACCGAATGCATCGATTGTAATATCTGTACAAGTATTAAATACTGGCTTCACAGTATTGCTCACTTTTATTACCTGTGTATATTGATAGATTCCTCCATCGTTAGGATTGTTCTGATCAAATGTACACCAGTCAATTACTGTCCATGTTCTCAAAATCTTAAGACATACGCCGTCTACGAATGTAAACACTTGATCTTCATAAGTATCCGCTACTAGACTACATAAGTCGTCTGGGTAAGTAGGTACACCTGTGTTTGAAGGATCAGTATCCGCATCAGCACAACCACTTAATGTCTTATTAGTTGGCCAGTTGATCAATCCACCAACGAATGGTGTATCGTCTTCTACTGTAATTCGTTGTGTACAATTTACAGATCGTCCTCCAGCATCAGTAGCTGTGAATCTTCTGAAGATAGTACCAACACCACAATCATTCAATGATCCAGAGTCATTCATTGTTATTATAGGATCACCACAATTATCGGTAGCTGTAGCCATTCCAGTAATATCAAGGTCTGTAAAGTCTTCTCCACAATCAAGAGTGATGTTTGGAGGACATTCGATTACTGGATCAAGCTTATCTTGCACATTTACGATTACCATACATGTATTAGAATTTCCGCTTTCATCAGTAACTCTAAGTGATACCATGATTTCTTTTCCAATATCATCACAACAGAATTCAGCGAATTCAGTCCATACTGAAGTAGATACACCACAACCAGGAGTCATTCTTCTTACTTCGAAGTCAACATCACTACAGTTATCATGAGATCCATCATCAAATGTTTCTGCAAAAATGTGCGCAAATCCATTGTTGGTCAATGTAACAACTGTGAATTCATCACATACTGGTACTGGCGGTACATCATCTACCACATCAATCTCAGTAAAACAGAATTCTACGTTTCCACAATCATCTTCGATCGTATATCTAACCCAAGTTCTACCTAAAGGAAGATTAATGATAGTATATGTTCCATTAAAATTAGTGATCACATCATCATCAATATAGATACCGTTTAATGGTGGGTTTCCATTGCTATCCGCTTGAAGATACTGAACAGTATATGACGTAGAACTACAATCATATATAACGATAGGATCTGGAACTAACCAGGTACCGTCACAGTCATATGGATCCGCTGATACTGCATACGGATTATCCGGTACACATGTAACGATAGGATTTTCCTTATCTACAACTTTTATGATTTGGAATTCTTCTCTAATCTCCGCTGTACACCAATCAAGAACAGTCCATGTTCTCAATACCTTGAAGCTTGATTCACAGATAGGTAAAATCTGATCAGAGAAAGTTGCATTCAACTCACAGTAAGAGTTATTAGGGAAAATGTTAAATCCATCAGTTGTTGTAGGTGTTCCTGTTTCTACAGGTTGTGGATATCCATCACCATTAATATCCCAAAATGGAATATTGTCACACTCCAATGCTGGCAGTTCTACATCATCCCTATTGTCTGGGAATACAATACTATCAAGACCTATTCTTTCGAAATAGATACATTTAGTACAAAATGCAGACTTGTTGCCTGAATCATCCGTTGCTTGATAGATAATTGTTCTTTTAGCACTATACTCGTTAGAGCAGTCAAGATCAGTGATCTCATCACTTACAACATCTACAGCAATAATTCCATCACAGTTATCGGTTGCAACTGGATTAGGGAAATCGCTCGATTGATAACAAGATACTGTCATATCTTCTGGACAATCAATCGTAGGTGGTAGTTTGTCTTCAATAGATATACTACCCCAACAGCTATTTGCTCCTAGTGATATTTTTACAGTTAATGTTTGACCGATGTAAGCTGCACCTACAAAAGGCGAGTTAGGGATCGGTTGATTATTAGAGCCTAATACTTGGACTATATAGTCACATCCATTAGTTCCTTGTCCTTCTAACACCATATCAGGTGTTACTTCCACCATACAATCCGTATCTAACGAGATTTGTACGCTATTGTTACATCCAAGTGGACACTGAGCCGAAGCTGTGCCAAATGCCAGTAATAGGAGCGCGGCAGAGAGAAATCCAGTTCTGATAAACTTATCAAAAGTGGTTTTCGTTTTTGTGGTAAAATTCTCCATTTCCATGAGATAAATCGGGTTTAAAATTTTTTCTAAAAAATGATTCTGTCTAAATTATTGTGTTCGATTATTAGAGAAGAGAATCAAGCGAATGAGTTCGGGGGGAACTCAGATTTCAAACGATTTTATTTTAATTCATTTTTCAATTATTAATAACATTAGTCATTAACCTAGGCTAACTTTTAATATTACTTATGACTGAAAGTGATCATATTAATTATTGTAATGCATAAACTATACCAAATGATTTTCAAGTGCATATTTTATAAGTGATGCGGTGTTGCGAATCCCCAGTTTTCTCATCATGTTTTTCCGGTGAACGCCCACTGTCTGGTCACTTATATATAATTTACCAGCAATATGTTTATTGCTCAAACCTTGCGTCAATAATTCAAGAATTTCTGATTCCCGCTTAGTTAGTTTCTGCTTTATTGTAAATACATCTTCATATTCTGAAGACGTTTTTTGTGGTATTCTACTTTTAGATGCCACTGGTGGTGATGTTCTTAATCCATCACCTATATATGTATTCCCTGAGGAAACTTCTTCTATTGCATATACGAGCTCAGAAAATGTACTCGACTTGCTTACATATCCATCCGCTCCGTTAACCATTGCTCCTTTCACTAGTTTTACATCAGTATAAGAAGACAATACAATTATTCGTAACTCTGGTATAAGACTTCTAACTTCTTCTATTATTAGTAATCCTTCTTGATCTGGAATATTTAAATCCATAATCAAAACTTCGAAAGTTAATTCTTGGGTTGCTTTATGAAGATCTTCTGCACTGCAGATTCTAGAGACCACTTCAAATTTATTTGCTTCATGCTTAAAGTATGTTTCCATACCTTCTACAAACATTTTTTGACAATCCAATACCGCTATACTAATAGCCATCCTCCGTTGGTTTAATTATAATAATAATTCGTTTTGTTAAAGTACGCTATTTAGGATACTCCAATTACTATAAATGCAAAATGAATGCCAAAGAATAATAAATGACTCATTTCTTTCACATATCACTGACATTTAGAATTTCAAATATCATCTATTTACCCCTCTAGCTAATCAAATAAAAAATGGACCCTTCAAATTAAGGAAGGTTCCATTTCTATTTCAATTAGTAAATTGGAAAAAACAACTATACTCTAGTTTAGTTTGAATTTCTTTTTGTTGACCTAACTAAATCATTGCAAACCTAGATGATGTATAATACCATTTACGGTTTGGAATGTCGGAATATAATTTAGAAATCTTCAAAGCGAGACAAGGCAAAAAACGCAATGATAGCAATAGTAAATACAACGTAATCACTCACCAATAAATATACTACTCCAAAAGCATAGCTATCAGCCCACAATTGAAATATCAATTGTTACACTGAGTAATAATCGCGAGTATTTTTACGAAGGATCGCAAAGAAAAACTAAATAATAACCGACAATTTCAAACGTAAATGGTATAAAATACATAATTCAGCTACTTAAGATTATAAAACGATTAAACAAAATTGGCTAAATAGGTTATTAATAACACTTATTGTTTAGCGCTTAATGGAATATTTTTATAATACTGTTGTGCAAATAATGAGTGCTTGTTTCTATATTGAATTCAAAAAATCAACAACATTGATAGTTGGCTTTTAGAAAAAAATCATGCTCATACTTTTAATGGGGGGCGTACGGTTCCCCAGCTTATATCAATGATGTATTTATATTTCAAGCAAATTTTCTTAACGACTTGCATTTTTATTAAAATATGCCTTGTAACTTTTCGAGAAATAACTCAAGCTTGAAAATCCAGTTACTATAGCCACCTCTCCCATAGTACCAAACCCTTCATCTAGTAATAATTTGGCTTTCTCTAGTCTAAAATTTCGAAAGTACTCTTTTATAGTTTTTCCTGATATGCTTTTGACTCTATTTCTAAGTGTTTTTTCACCTAGGCCAATCATCTCTGCGACTTCTTTCGACTTTAATTTTCCATTGTCGATATTCTCTAAAAAGATTGATTCCAACTTTTGCATGATGATGAGGTCATCATTGTGAATATTGGTAGGGAGCAGATCATGTGCAAAAGAAGATTTGATAGAAGCGGCTATGTTGTTTTGTCTTTTTAG
>CAXBGT010000279.1:0-5216 GCA_963975265.1 uncultured Saprospirales bacterium | reverse complement strand
TTGTTGTCCTTCTATAGTCTCTTTTATAATCATTTCTATTGCAAGTGGGGCCTCGAAGACTTTATCCAAGTCTGATGATTTGCAAAACGGGATTTTCGCATTTATAAGTTTTGCAGACAATTCTTCGTAACTCATATCTTTACATGTAGCTTGTAAATAAGTTATCAATTCCTTTCGTCTGCCTACTCTTTCCTTATTAAGACTAAATGTATGTTGCAACTCTTCTGCTAAGCTAAGGATTTTCCCTAGTTTTTCAAATTGTTTATCGGACCCGACCCCTAAAATGACAACAATATCATCATTTGTTGTAACAACATCTCCATATGGAGCAATATTCGGGTGTAAGGTTCCTATCGGAAAAGGCACATGAGCATTCATCAAATAATTTGATGCTTGATTCGCTAAAGCGCTTATTCCTGATTTATATAAAGAGACTTCAGAATAAGAGCCTTTTCCCGTTTTCAACTTGGTAATAACTCCTAATAGTATTGCTTCTTTCAATTGATGCCCAGCAATCACATCTATTAATGCAACTGGCATTTTTGCAATTTCACCCCTTTCCGATCCCGTCATAGAGATAAATCCTGTCTCAGCCTGCATGATTAGGTCATAACCAGGTCGTGGATCATCATAACTATAAGCTACCAGTTGTGCATAGATTAAGTCTTTGTTTATTTTTTTTAATGATGTAAAATCGACTTTCAGCTTTTCAGCAGTAGATTTCTGAAAGTTAGATATGATCACATCTGCGGTTACAACTAGATCTACCAGTTGTTGATAGTCTTTTGCTAGTTGTAAATTAAGAAACAAAATCTCCTTCCCTGTATTGGCACTTGCATAATATGCACTAATGCTTGCGTCATTATTTTCTGAAGGATGTTTCCATTGTCGCGTGACATCTCCACCAACAGTACTATTTTCAACCTTGATGACTCTAGCTCCAAGCTCTGCCAAAAAACTACCCGCTAAAGGTCCAGCCAGCACTGAAGCAAGTTCTATAACCACCAGATCATCTAATAATTTATCCAAGTCTAGATTAATGTTTAATTAACATTAAATATAAATGTAATATCTAATATCCGATAAAAATCAGAGTTAAATAAAAAAAAATGTTGAAAATGTACAGATAATCAATATGTGCATGCTTAGCAATATACAATTGTTATTAGATTAGTGTCTTCAAATAACAAACGAACATATTTAATGCTTTATGGTAGTTCTTGTTATTATTTACCACCATGTCAACCTCATCGATATAGGGTTGAATAAATTTTTCGAACGCTGGTAAAACATGATGTTCATACCTATAGAGAACATCTTCTAGAGGATAATTTCGCTCAATTCGATCGCGATGAATTCTTCTAATCACTTTAAGAGCACTACTTGCATAGATCATGATCTTAAAATCCAGCAGATCCCTAATCTCTTCATGATGAAAGATAAATAAGCCCTCCACAATAAGAATCTTGCTTGGTTTGTATTCTAACATTTGTGGCTCCTTCTGTTCATTGTTGAACGTATATTCTTGCCGTGTAACTGTTTCTCCTCTTTTGAGCTTTTTAATATCCCTGACAAAGTCATCCAGATTAATAGAAGTAGGCAGATCAAAGTTTTTAAAACCCTTTTTATCCGTAACTTGCTCTTCTCTAGGTCTATAATACTCATCCTGAGAAAGAAGTGTTATTTCACTACAGGCAAATTGCTGTTGGATATCTCTAATAAAAGATGTCTTGCCTGACCCACTACCTCCTGAAATCCCAATTACGAGCATATGATATAAGTTTGTGCAAAAGTATTTATTGCAAGCACAATGATACAAATTTTCTGTAAGTGTACTAACAGTCCATTACCTCAGAATCTTTGAACATACGAAGAATGTTTATTTCTAGTGGTACCATTATTTTAAATACGCATACTTTAAAAATCAGACTGCCTCTTAATGTTTAAGGCGAAGGCCATAAAGTAATAATGCGATCATTAATAAAACTTGAGAGCACTTTATCAAAGAAGGCAATATTTCTAAATGCGCTAAAAAATAACTTACTTTGGCGTTAATAAAGAATTAAATCTAACCAATGGATGTATTTATATCAATAGCACGTGGAGCTTTAGGAATGGTAGTTCTTCTAGCAATAGCCTATCTTTTCAGTAGTAATCGAAAGGCTATCAGCTGGAAAACAGTAGGCTACGGCTTATTGATTCAATTTGTCCTTGCGGTAGGTATATTGAAGGGATCTGATATCGGATTCAATATTGGTGATAGACGAATTGATTTATCGTTTATTGGAACAATATTCGATTTTGGTGGAAAGATATTTACCAGCATTCTTGATTATACACTTGATGGCAGTAAGTTCTTGATGGGAAATCTATTGGATGCAAGTTCATTCGGGTACATATTTGCATTCCAAGTTTTACCAACAATCATATTCTTCTCCGCACTTACATCGGTTTTATTTTATTTAGGAATAATTCAGAAAGTAATAAGTGTTTTAGCTAAGATTATGACTAAAGTGTTAAAAATCTCAGGAGCCGAAAGTCTAAGTGTAGCGGGTAACATATTCTTGGGACAGACTGAAGCACCTCTGATGATCAAACCGTACCTAGAGAAAATGACTAAGTCAGAGATACTCCTGGTAATGATCGGAGGTATGGCAACTGTAGCTGGTGGTGTACTTGCCGCATACATTGGCTTTTTAGGTGGTGATGATCCAGTATTAAGACTAAAGTTTGCAAAGCATTTGTTGGCCGCATCTGTCATGGCTGCTCCTGGCGCAATAGTTATGTCTAAAATGCTATTTCCTGAGACTGAAGAAGTTGATACAAATGTCCAAGTAAGTACTGAAAAGATAGGTTCAAATATTTTGGATGCAATATCCACAGGAACTACAGAAGGATTAAAACTTGCTGCCAACGTTGGAGCGATGTTACTTGTTTTCATAGCATTTATCGCAATGTTCAACGGTATTTTAGGTGGAATTGGATCCATAGATGGGATTTACGCAACAGATATATCTTGGACTTCTCTCAACGAACTAATTCAGAACACTACGCCTTATTCAGCACTTTCACTTGAATTTATTCTAGGATACATATTTGCACCATTGATGTGGTTAATTGGTGTAGCATCAGAAGACACTACTCTTATGGGTCAATTACTTGGTATCAAATTGGCAGCAAGTGAGTTTGTCGGATATATTCAACTCGCAGATCTAAAGAATCCAGAAAACGCGCTTCATCTAGCTAATGAAAAGAGTATTATCATGGCTACCTATATGTTATGTGGCTTTGCAAACTTCGCTTCTATCGGAATTCAGATAGGTGGAATAGGTTTCTTAGCTCCAGGACAACGAAAAACTTTATCTGAATTTGGACTTAAAGCGTTGTTAGGAGGAACTTTAGCTTCTTTACTATCTGCTACTTTAATAGGAATATTATTTAGTTTTTAAGACTCATTCATAAACATAGAACCTAATAGTATTCCAGTTGCCATGCCTACATTGAGAGAATCCGCTACCCTACGATCACTGCCTGGTATAGTCACATGATGATCTATTTCTTGATGAATCACTGATGATATTCCTTTCCCCTCATTACCCATGATGAGCATTGTCTGAGATGGCCACTCGAATTCAGAAAGTGAAGTACCATGCATTACTGCACCGACCGTTTTATGTTGCGTTATGACTATGTTATCAAAATCTTCGGTAAAAAGAGAAACATTCAAAAAACTGCCCATTGTTGATTGGACCACCTTGGGATTATAAAAATCTGCGCAACCTCGACTCCTTACTATTGTATTAACACCAAACCAGTCCGCGATTCTAATTATAGTACCTAAGTTGCCCGGATCTTGAATATCATCTAAATAGATGGCATGGCCACTGTTAAGTTTCTCATAATCTGTCAATTCAGGCCTCTTCTCCAATACTAACAGAATAGGTGTTTTCGTTTTCAATGTTGATATTTTGGACATGTCAAGAGGTAGTATTTCAACTACAAGAGGAGTAAAAGGACTTACAATCTTAGCATTAATTTCTATCCATTCTTTAGTAGCAAAAATGTGCATGATCTTAAATGATGAATTTTGTAATATTTCTTGTGCGATTTTATCTCCTTCAGCAATGAAATTATTATACTTTTGTCTGAACTTACTCTGTTGAAGAGATTTGACAAATTTTATCTGATTATTAGTGATCACAAAGTGTATTTTTGGTAAAGGTAATATGACCGCTCAGAATAGCAAGCAAAGATTTTGGTTTTTAAGTATAGTTATGATTTCGATCGTGATATCTGCTTGCAATAGTACTAAATACCTAGGTGAAGGGGAAACTTTACTTGAGGAGAACAAAATCGAGATTGTTTCTGAGGAAGAAATTGAAAATAAATATCTTTTTAATAAAAGTATAAACAACCTGATTAATCAGGAGCCAAATACAGATTGGTTCTTTTTCCTGCCTAGAGAGTACGTTTATTTCAAAAATAGTGCTCCGGGGGATTCCTCTTGGTACAACCGATTTCTAATCAACTATATCAGTCAAGTTCCATCCATCTACGATGAAGCGAAAACATACGAGACCGCATACTCGATTAAGAACTATCTGATTAATAAAAAGGGATTTTATGATGCAGAAGTAAACTATGATATCGTTACAGATAAACAAAAAACTAAAGTCACCTATAAAATCGATCCTAAGACAAGATATAAAATCAATTCAATAGAATATTTTGGTAAAGACAAAGAAGCACTGCAACTATTAGAATCGATCCGTCCTCAAGCTCTTATCAACAAAGGCGATTATATTGATGCAGGATCTTTTGATGTAGAACTAACTCGAATGTCACTTGCCATGCAAAATAAAGGGTACGCAAACTTTGCTACGAACTACCTTAGTATCAAAGGTGACAGTTCCCTAAACAACCACGCTGTTGATATTTTTCTAGAATTGATGCCACCTTTACCTGACTCTACACATCAAAAATATACGATAGGAGATATTAATGTCTACACTGATTTCCACAAAGATCAAGATACTTCTAAACTAAATATTGGTCAGTTTAGAGATCGTTACTACCACAGTCAAAGTAAAGACTTTCTGGTAAGACCAAGCTCCCTGGACAATGCCATATTCTTAGAACCAGGCTCAATCTATAACCGGGAAGCTCGATCTAAAACTAGACGTAAGCTCTCCGAGTTAGGCTCATATAGATTTGTG
>CAXBGT010000278.1:0-5237 GCA_963975265.1 uncultured Saprospirales bacterium | reverse complement strand
ATATATCATTTTCTGAGTTGGGGTCAATGATTCTTGCTACTGGATTATTCCACGCTGGTTCACCAAACTTCTTCAAAATATCTGCGTCAGATCCACTTTTATTATTGTAAATAGCAAGAGGAACAAAGTATGTTTCTATAGCTTCCACCACCAATGGATGAGTCAACAAATTATTCCCATAATTTCGACATGTAGCACAACCTGGCACCTCTTGAAACAGTATAAATATTGGTTTATCTTGAGACTTCGACTTTGAAATCGCAATTTCGTAGGATCTATTCCAATTCACATCTCCTAATTCTTCAGGAAAGTCAGGCAAGTTTGTCCAGTCTTGAGAAATGAGAGAAGTACCCATAAAAAGTAGAACCATTATTCTGATATATTTAATCATACGCTTCAATTTGCAGTTATAAAGAAATAGCAAAGAAATATATTCTAAAAAATCATCCGGAAGCGTTGCAATTGTCCACTTCAATACAATTGCAAGAACTAATTTAGGCCTTCAACTACTATCATATAAAATTAAAATACTTTAAGATATTTGACCACTTGTTCCATAAAATCTTCTTTCCGTCTTCTTGCGACAGGAGCATTTGAACCATCACTAAGAACGACTGTGCCATCCTTGAGGTATCTAGTGATATGGGAATTATTGACCAAATGAGATTTATGAGTACTAAAAAATCCATAACTCTCCAGCATGTCTCTAAATACGCCTATGTTATAAGAGCTCACAATGACATTCCCATCTTTGAGAAATATTTAGGGTATTTCTGCCAACCTTCACATCTTATAATATCTTCGATTTTCACAAATTCATAAGCATTGGCTCCAGGGATTGCGACCTTAGTATTCTGATCTCCAATAAGATTGAGGTTATGCTTTAAGACTTCATATTTCGCCAATCTAGATCTATTTTCAATCCTTGCTTTGGCTTTTCTACAGCTTTTATTAAGCCTTCCGTTTGGACTGGCTTTAAAATGAATACAGAACACAAATTAATAATTTAACCTTGAATTAGGCTCTTCGTTGGAATATCGGTTGATAACGACACTCCAACGGTCATTATTTGGCATAAACATTCAATTTTACAGTTCTAAAAGGTCATTTTACATCTTAAGATAGTAGACATCACTGTTATTTCTCGCTATATCTCTGACTTCAAAAGCTCCACTTTGATTGGTACAGTGTTCAATAAAATCAAAAGTGCTACATGACTTCGGCAACCCAGAAAAAATCAAAGTAAACTGTGAATTCTTCCCTCCTGGGCATATCTGCCAGTTGGGATAATAGACTATATTCTCAATATGTACAAGATCACTATTATGCGCTGATCCTTGGTCGTATAAAAATGTAGTTGGCCAAATCCTGATCCATGTATCTTGACTGCTGGGATTATCGACCGTAAAGTGAATCATCACTTGTCCCATCTCCTCAGTGCTGTGTTTGATTAGTTTTTTAATCTCTGGTGAAATATCTACACCAGGTTTTGTTATTACAGTTGCCATATGAAAGTTTCGGATTCAAATATTAAATCAAATATATCATTTTCTCAAATTAATCGAAAAGCAGACTGGAGACAATCAATATAGGTTATGGAAAAGTAAGGTCAAATATTCATTAACTTTGCCCTTTCAAAACATGAAATATGGACGACAAAGCAAGAAAAATAGTCTACTGGATTAGCACAATATTAATGTGCGGCATCTTTACATTTTCAGCCCAGATGTATTTAAGAAATCCTGATATGGTTGCTGGTTTCTTCGAGATGTTGGACTACCCTACCTACCTAGTCTACCCACTTGCCATTCTAAAGATACTCGGTATCATTGCTGTGCTATCTAATGTTTCAAGAGTGCTCAAAGAATGGGCATATGCTGGTTTTTTCTTTGATGCTGTATTGGCTACTTTGGCACATTATGTAGCAGGACATGCTATATTGATGTCTGCCACTGCTATAGTTTTAGTAGTGATATCAAGAATATTTTGGGATAAAAGCTCTACTGAGGTGGCATAGCCACTCAAGTCACCGCACAACTAATCTTTTCAATCACAATAAAGAACATAAAATGGCTATCAAAACCATTCGTAATCATAAGCCCAAGATCATAATTACATTCATGCTCCTATCAGGATTTTTCATGATCAAGCGCCAAATGGATGAATCTAAAAGGGAAAGGAAACAGTACTTTTATAATTATTCAGGTGAGCTGAGTGGCGAATTATCATTTGAAGGTAAACTCTATACCTTAGATGCAGGTTTCGTTACTTACGAATTTGAAAATGAAAGCTGTACAGAAGCTTTGCATGTTTTTACATCTACAGATAAAATTACAAAACAAAAGAAGACCAACCGCTTTACAATTATTAAAGCAGATGGGAGGAAGGTTAGTTGTCAATAGTGGAGAATGTTTGCTTCACTTGCTGCGTTTTTTCTTTACGACTTGAGCAGAAATGCGAAACGTCATAAATAGTTACAAAAAGCCAGCTGAAAGAATCATTTCTTTATTTGAAAATAGCTTGAGAAAATATAGATAGCAGATACACTATGAGATGTCAGAAATATCTGAGCTTTCAATCCATTTTGTAATATCCACTCTTAAGATAACTTCCTTCAGGAAAAGTTACGGGATGATCAACATCATGAAAGGTTTTTTCTACTAGTCTGTATGCTCTTGGGAAGGTATCAAATGCGGTTTCTATCATTTCGAAAAACTCATCTTTCTGTATTCGACTAGAACAAGAAGCCATGATGCACATACCTCTTATTGCTGTCAATTGAATGGCAAGTTTTGCTAATCTATCGTATGATTTTTTTGCAGCTGGGATATCGGCTGCATTCTTTGCAAATGAAGGTGGATCTACTACAACTATATCGAATTTCTTTCCTTGTTCAATAAGTTGTTGCATTCCTTCAAAGGCATCAATAGCCATGGTTTTGTGTGGTGCATTCTCCTTGTTGAGGCTTACATTGCGTCCAGCAAGCGCAATTGCTTGTTTGCTTATATCAATGCTAATGACCTCTTTTGCACCACCAGCGATAGCATGTGTTGAAAATCCTCCTGCATATGAAAATACATCCAAGACAGATTTTCCGTTTGACATTTGCCCTACTTTATGTCTATTCGCTCTATGATCTAAAAAATAACCAGTTTTATGTCCTTTGATAACATTCGCTATGAACCTGACTCCATATTCGTTGAATTCAATTTCTGGATTTGGTAATTCACCATAAATCACGTCTCCATCATTGAGTCCATTGCGGTCTATGTTATCTTTTTGCAGTAATCTTGATAGTCTCAGCACAATGGACGAACAACTAGTACTCTCCATGATTCCGTCCAAAATCCAATGCAGATATGGAAACCAAATTGCTGAATACAACTTTACAACCGCTACATCCGCGTATACATCACATATCAATCCAGGCACTCCATCGTTCTCGCCAAAAAGTAGTCGGTATCCATTTGTACCAGTTGCCAATAATGCCGCTCTTAATTCAAAAGATGATGCTATTCGATCTATAAAAAAGTCACGATCGATTTTGATGGATTGATTATGACCAAGCATCTTAATACGAATAGGCGAATGTGGATCATACAGCCCTAATCCAATATATTTATTTTTTCTTTGGTCAAATATTATTGCAACATCTCCCGCTTCCCCTTCTCTATTTATTTTTACTATTGAAGACTCGAATACCCATGGATGTCCTTGCCTAACATAGGATTCTGCTTTGGCCTTTAGCTTTACTGCAAGGCGTTGTGGTGTGTAATCGGGAAAGAAGGTTGTTATCATTCAACAAAGATGCAAAAAGGAATTTCCAATTAAATAAATTAGAACATCTACATTTTTAATATTTTATAATATCCGATTTGACCTTTTTGATTTGTCAGTTCAATCACATAGATACCGTTAGATAATCTTGAAATATCAATTCTTGAATTATTTGTTTTTGATTGGATAAGGACAATTCCATTTATATTCAGAACTCTATAGGTATAGCTAGATTCTCCATCAATATAAACTTGGCCTGTATTTGGGTTAGGGAATAATACTACGTCCTTTAAATCAAAACTAATTTCAGATAAAACATCACATGCATCACCAATTCCATCATTATCAGTATCATCCTGATTTTCATTGGGTACAGTGGGACAATTGTCATCTTCATCTAAAATGCCGTCATTGTCATCATCTGAATCACAAACATCCCCAATCCCATCATTATCATTATCTTCTTGGTCCTCATTTGCAAGACCTGGACAATTATCCATTCCATTACAAATTCCATCATTATCATTATCAAGAAATGTCCCACCATTCTGATTAGGATCGGAATTGAATACCACTATTGTATAAGTCGTGTTTGGCATAATAAGTCCTGGTCCTCCTAATGGCCCAGAACTATACTCTCCACCAGTCCCAGAACCACAATCACCAATGGAGCCTGGAGTCACACAATCACTAATAAAAAGAACTGCACCTGGTGCATCTAATTCTCCAGCTTCTCCGTTCGTAATTTCGATATTTACGAAACCACCATCAACAGGATCTACATTTACATCAGTAGTAAAAGTAAAGAAGACTTGATTTGATTGATCAATTCCAGCACATGTCGTGAAATTAAAATCAATACAAGCTAAATCATTGCAACCTCCTACAAGTACACAACCATTGGGGTCATCCGTAATTAATGGGTCGGGATTTCCTGTCAATTGGGCAGCATCTATACATTCATCATTTGTATAAGAGCAATTTGGTATCGCCGTATTAAGCGTTATGTCAAAAGTACCTTCATTCATAGAAGAAGAACTTACTAAAATCGTAATTACATCACCTTCATCGAGGCAAGATAACGTGATCAAGTCTGTTCCTTCACCACCACAGTAATCTGCTGAAGATCCATCGGCTTGGTTAATAATAGCTCCTCCTGGGATACAACCATCAAGAACAATTAAACTCAAGTCAGGTGTTCCACCAGTCACAGTATTCATCCAATTTGTAATATCAATTGTTATTTCTTTTACATCTGGTTCAACAGTATAAGTGTACCATACTGTATTTGTGTTATCATCATCACAAGGTGTACCAGTAATTGCTCCAGTAGCACATTGAGTGGTTTCCATTACAAAGGTCTGAGAAAACTCACCAGGATTTCCTGATGGCATGAGATTGTCAAAATCTTCCGCATCTACACATTCATCGTTATCTGGTGGAGTGATCCACTTGATTCC
>CAXBGT010000277.1:0-5239 GCA_963975265.1 uncultured Saprospirales bacterium | reverse complement strand
GGCTTATCCATTTGCCATTTAGTCTATCTCTGCCGTGTTCAGCAGTTACCAAAAATGGGATTACAACAAGCAAGCTTAGGTAAATTAGACGTGTCATACGCGTTGATTTTAGATGCTCTAAATCGAGCTATAGTCAATTCTTCTCTCTTTGTATGAATACGATAAAGATAGCGTTCTTAGTGTTAATATTTTGTTTTAAGAATGGAGGGGAAGTGTTAAGGCGGCAATGAATTTTAGGATTATCAAATTAATATTCATCATACTACTATGTTCTGATTATCGTAAAACCATAGTTCTTATTAATTTTAGTCCCTTGTTTTGTTATTTTTAGTTTGTTGATTATTGAAAAGTATAAATGAAGAGCAGTACAAAAAATATTCATATATTAGATACTGGCCTGAAAAATTAAAATGGCGTTGACCATTAAAATTGAATGCTTCCTATTCATCGTGACAATAAATTCTTTTGGGTGTAAATCCCAATCAGAATAAAAGGTTAATTCCCAATTTGTAAAGGAGAAGGTTCATTCTATTTCAACTACAATTGAAAACAGGCAAGAAGTCGACAAATGGGCTTTCTTTTACAATTCTAATTCGGATTCATTGAAATTTCTATATGCCGAAGATGCGATTAAGGTTCTTATGAATGGAGAAGTCTTGAACGGACGCGAGCAAATAAGCAAGCACCATCTATTATGTAAAACACTTAAACTAGTATCTACAAAATCTGACGTATTAATATTAGCCAACCACAAAAAATCCATTGATTACGAGGTAATTGAAAATTATTATGACATAAGAGAAAGGCACAAAAAGTTAATTATCTGGCAAACTGCAAACAGTAAAAGAATAAGGGTATTTGAATTTATAGGAAAAGTAGATAGTGCAGGAGCAACCCTTGTAGATGTTGATGAAAGAAGAAAATTATGGTTAGAACTTTGGAATCAGCACGAGGCTAAAGAATTGATTTAAGAATTATACAGCGAATACACGTGATACTTAAATCATAAACCAATAATTAAGGGAAGAGCCTCCCTTGTGGAAGAATATTCTTATATGGATAATGAAAATTATGCACTTTCACTCCAACCTACTATAGTTGATTTAATAAATGAGAATACTATTTTTGAGGTTGGTCAATGTTCAGGAACATATAATGGGAAATGTTTTCTGGATTGGAAGAAAGGTCCAGATGGAAAATATTTATTGACTCAAATATTTAGTTCGCTACGGCAAAATAGTGTCATTGCTATTTTACAGTAGTACATTCAAACATATTAAGAAATGCTGGGTCGTAATCTGCACCATGTCCAGGCGAGTCATCGACAGTAACCTGCCAGTCATCAGAATATTTCATACCTCCAATAATAGGATCTTCAGACATCATAATTGGACTATCCAGATCATGATAGATTATATTATCCCATGCCATATCAAAATGTACTAGTGCAGATATACCTAGTCTAGATTCTGAAAAAGAACCCACTTGACAATACACGCCGGCCGCTTCGCATATTCCAGCTATTTTCATTGCATTCTCAATACCGCCTGATTTTCCTAATTTAATATTAATTAGGTCGGCTGCATTCTCAGCTAAAATTCTATATGCATCATGATGCGTAAACACAGCTTCATCTGCCATTATTGGAATAGCGCTTTCGGCAGTGAGTCTTTTCTGATCACGGAGATTAGCTGCGGGTACAGGTTCTTCACAATGTTCAATATTAAGATCAACCATACCGTTCAGTGCATAAGAGGCATCAAGATAATTCCACCCTTGATTAGCATCAGTTCGAAGTGGGATATTTATTCCAATCGCCTCTCTAATGGCTTTCATTCTAGCTACATCTTCCTTTGCTGATTTGCTACCAAGTTTAACTTTAAGTACTGGAAACCCCATTTCCTTATATTTGATAGCTTTTTCAGCCATTTGTTCTTTTGGTAATAGACTAATCGTGTTGTCTGTAAAAATCTCTTTACTTCTATCTCCACCAAGAAACAGATAAAGTGGTAGGTCCGCTAGTTTAGCATTTAGGTCGTATAGAGCCATATCAAATGCACACTTTATTGATGCATTGTTTTTCATCACGATATTCATCATGTGATTATGCCTCTTTGTGGTTTTAGGATCCTTACCAATGAGATTCTTTGCGATATCTTTTGCAATTGCGATTTGTCCTTCAACCGTTTCTCCATGAATAGATCGATAAGGGCAGCATTCTCCAATCCCATAAGTCCCATCAGTGAGAAATATCTTAACAACTGTATTTCTAGCGTGTGTAATTGCACCAACCGAAATAACGAATGGCTCAGTCAGTAAAAGTTTAGTTGCGTAGACCTCTACTTTATCGATTTTGAGGGATTTCATAGTTATTTCCTGTCGATTGAGTATTTACCAGCTCCAAGTAAGCTAATTGCTACAAATCCAACAGCATATAAAAGAGCAAATTCTTTTTTACCAAAAGGATCATCTGCGTGCACTACAAAAGCTGCTACAAGCATTGTAATAATTAATGGAAATGTAGCCCACTTAGTTTTAAAACCTATTAAGATTAAACCAGCACAAATTACTTCTGCAAAAACTGTAAGTATTAATGAGAAGGTAACGCCAAGTCCTATGGGATCAGCAAATTGAATTTCTCCTCCTTCAACTAATTTCATTAATTTGGGGATTCCATGGGTTAACATAAATCCTCCAAATCCAATTCTTAATATCAGTTTTGCTAAATGATTTTGATCTTGCATTTTATTTAGTTTTGATTTGTAGGTCAATATACAAACTGACAGTTAATTTATTTAGCATCAATTAAGAAATATTAAAATGACATAGTTTTTGTAAATGGATGTTTAGAAAGGTACGTTCTAATGATCCCGTTTGTTTCTGGATTGATCGGCACATATTTCACAGCTTCTTTTATTTCCTCTATTCCATAAGTGAGATCTTCTATGCCTATATAGCCATATCCTTTATAATGTCCTTCCTCAACAAGAATAACTCCCTTTTCATCGGTTGTTCTACCTTGCGTAATAATGAAGAAATTCTTATCAAAAATTCGCTTTAAGAAATCAATGCCAATCTCCGCTCGGCTATTGTAATCTTCAGCATTTTCTTCCTCTATACAAGCACCATAACACACTTTAGTTTTATAGAGAAAACAAGGTCCTTCTCGATCATAAAGGTCTGTCTTAGATTGACAAAGCCCTAGTTCTTTTGTGATTCCTGCAAGATGAGAAATCGCACCTTGTTTTGATCCATAGTGAGATAGAATGTTTTTGTTTTTTCGTGTTTTAATTGATGACTTCTCCCATTTGAAGCATAGATACCCATTCGAATCAAAGTAGTGATGAATAAAATAAGGATATTCGCTTGTCCTTTGTGCCTTATTTACTTCGGGTTTCAGTGCTTTAATTTCATGAGATTCTAGTAACATTGCGATGAGTTCATCTCCTGTCTCTTCGAATGTGATATCAGTCACCATCTTTGCTAAACGTTCAGCTTTCTGTGTCGTCTTCGAGAAATGCTGCATGACCCTGTTTTTGATGTTGATACTTTTTCCCACGTAGATGACTTGGTTATATACATTATGGAAGTAATACACTCCAGGATTTTCTGGCAAGGAATGCAGCTTATCTAATGTAATCTCTTTAGGTAACTTAGAAGTTTTTATTCCAGCATTTATTATCTGATCAATTGTTTGATCTGCATAATCTTGGTTCAGAATCTTTTCAAGTAATTCTGTGGTAGCCATGGCATCGTCTAATGCTCTGTGTCGTGCACTTACTGAAATGCCGAAGTGTTTTATAAGATTCCCTAAACTGTATGACTTCAATCCTGGAAAAGTCTTACGAGATAGCCTTACAGTGCATAATTGTCTTTTTGTAAAGGTGTAACCCAGACTGCCAAATTCTTCTTTGAGGAATGAATAGTCGAATCTTACATTATGAGCGACAAAGATTGCTCCTTCTGTCATTTCAACCACGTTCTTAGCAACTTCAAAGAACTTTGGAGCATAAGCGACCATTTCATTAGTAATTCCAGTAATACGAGTTATCTCTCTTGGTATGGATCTTCCAGGATTTACCAAAGTTTGATATTGGTCGATGATTTTTTTACCGTCATATAATACGATTCCTATTTCTGTGATCTTATCTCGTTTGGCCATGCCGCCAGTGGTTTCGAGATCGACGATTGCGTATATTTTGTTCTTAGTAGCTATGATATTTGTTTTTCTTTATAGTGGTACAATGTAGTGGAAAAGTATGATATAGAGCAAGCAATACATGATAATATATTTAATGTATTGTGAGGGCTACTAATTTGATAAATTGTACATTTGTGAAAATTGAAAATATATGACCAACATTGATTCTACTTTTAAAATTATCCATAGTATTCGTAAAACGATAGCATTTACCCTTTCTAGACTCACATTAGAGCAAATCAATAATGTCCCGGATGGACAATCAAATAACATAATCTGGAATGCTACCCACCTCATAGCCGTACAGCAATTGCTAGTAAATAGAAGATCAGATGCACCATATACAGAGGGAAAAGATATTACAGCTTACTATAAGCCAGGCACAAAACCTGATGGCGATGTCACAAAAGAATTTGTCGACTACATTAGAGAGAGATTAGTTGGAGCCTCAGTTCAGATGGAAGAGGACTACAAGGCAGGACTATTTGATAATTATGAGCCATTTGAAACTAGAACTAGAGTTAAACTTGAAAATGCAGTGGATGCAATCAATTTTGTTTTGTTCCATGAAGGTATTCACTTGGGTTACATTATGAGCTATATCAATTTGATTAAATAGGGATATTCAGAAGTAAGAGTCTTTTATTACTTTTAACTATAACCTTGTGCATCCAATATATATTTTTACGATTGTTCTTTTTTGGCGGCATATCTTCAATCGGCCTTAGCTGGCATAGTTTTTTAAGAGGAAATTTGCGTAAAGAACAGAACCATGTTTGAGATGGAGTTTGCGGAATCGAGTTTGGGGCTGTTTAGTGAAGTGGCTTGCGAAGCAAACACGTAGGCTAGTGTAGAGAATTGCAAATTCTCGGGCTAGCAAATACTCGTTTTTGTTTCGTTTGTTGAGATGGTAATCTCAATAGTCAATGAAAAAAATGAAAGCCAAGCGGCGAGCGGAAGGTTCGTTTGAAAATGATGCACCTTTTTTACGTAAAATCATTAAAAAATGCTGCATGAATTAAGAAGTAAACACAATGA
>CAXBGT010000276.1:0-5248 GCA_963975265.1 uncultured Saprospirales bacterium | reverse complement strand
ATTATCCTCAATTAATATTCTTAGTTTTTCTTTCATTATTTCATTAAGCATAACGGAAAATGGTATCCTTCATCTCAGTGAGGAACGAACGTATATGTATTGATCACCTATTCTTATAAGCTGCTATTCCTTTCTTTCGATTTGATCTAAAGTTATACCTTCCTTGTTTTTCCATTCAAGCCATCCATTTGCTCTTCTACCTAACATGCAAGCAGCTGCTGCACTTGGTGAGCCAAAAACGTGATCAGATTTTAGTACTAATATCTCATTTTCTTGTATTAGTTTCCCTGACTTTTTTAGCTTTTCTCTCATTCCAGTGACCCAAGTTCCAGCTGATTTAGTTACTGCAAGATTAGCAATAGAGCCTTCCAAAATAACAAATCCATCTTCTTTATATTCACCTTTTGCAATTGCGTCTTTTCCTTTGCAATAATAGATTTTGGATTTGGCGAGATTCTCTTTTCTTGTTTCTTCAAATATTGGATGTCCCAATGTTGACAGCAAAATCCTTATTGTATCAAAATTATCTAATAAGTCGGCTTCATCACTTTCATTGATAGATGGTTTCTTGGGTGTTGCTTGATTGTCAGACTGGTATCTTTTTATTTCATTTGATTTTTTAATAGCGTAGTATTCCAAAAACGAAATGGCTGTTTTTGTAAATCCATTCGTTTTAGATGTGATTAGAACACAATTATTCCAGAAATCCTTATTACGATTATGTGCTTTTATTCTTTCCATACAGTTTTCTGCTTGTCCAATATAGACTATCGGTTCAGAGTCTTCTATGTTTTGTCCAAATAGAAAATAGATTCCTGTATGGTTAAATGCATCTCTTTTTTGGACTTCATTAAGTTTGCTTCTAGGAATTGATGTTGCCAATATTAATCTATTAGTTAGTTCAGCTTCTTTGATTCCCGTAGCTGATCCTTCTGGTAGAAATATTTTTATCGTTTTTGGTCTGTTTTGCATTATCTATTTTTAATTGCTTATATCAAGTGTATATCTTCACTCAAGATAATCGACTTTTGCATATATCTGCATGTCTATAGTTATGCTGTGTTGGATAACATTCATTTAAGAAAATAGGATAGATTTATATTATCCGATTATAAACAAGTACAATCTATATATATAATCGGCTATCCTTACATTAGATCTTTACTCCACTTTTGAATTCAATTTCTTTCATACTAATTTAGATCTTTTCTCGTCTAAACTAATACTAACTAAACTGACTTTAATTAGTGATCTCACCCTTTTAATGCGCCTGAAAGGTAGAAAAGAATGTTTCTAAGATTAGTAATACAAATCATATGGTGTGATGATATTAATCGTATACAAATCAATAAGCGTGATACTTAATCTAGTTTGGTGTATCAACTCTGGTATTTTGACTCATGAGTCATCATTAAATTTCATATTGGTTTTTTGATCTTAAAACTAACTGTAAGATAAAAAACTTTGGATAGGGTAGTAGGTGATTTACGACAGGATAGTGGACAAAATTGAAGTATATTTTCAATTGTAAGGGGTAAAAGGCTGTTTTGTGGGACTTTTCACAAGTTAGGAAGTTATTAGAATAGATGGTAAAATGGATGGTATTTGTTTTAATGGAATAGCTTAAACGTATAGCCAGCCTGTTTCTTCGTTAGTATTGACTTCCTTCTGGGTATACTACTTTCGTAAGATGTAGATGATAGATAGTGTTTACATTTTGAATTAAGCATTCATGGTCAAATCTTTGTAATTATTGGTCTTTTTGTACTGTTTCTTGTAAGAATAGTTACTATACTACCATAATACCATTCATTTTTGTACACTTTTTCTTTGTTATTGGTTTAAGTAGAATTGTATAAATGGATATTGTACTTTACATAGTCCTTTGATGATTGATTATCAATAGATATGTATTATTCACATAACAGATATATCCACCAGTTGGAGGAAGTCAGTTCAAGCCTGAATATTGATCGTTAAATTACCTTAGTTTCTGTCCGGATTTTGCCATCTTCTACACAGAAATCATATATTTATATTTTTAAATATCACTTAATCAATAATGATGAAACAACTTATTACTTCTGTTTTTTTTATTCTCACTTTTTTTTCAATATCAAATGCTCAAGAATCTACTAGATTGGTTACAATAACCGAAGGAAGTGCTACGAATGCCAGTGGGCTAGGGCAGACCTTTTTGGGTAAGGTGATGTCTGATGGGAATCTATATTTCCGTGGATCTAATAATGGCTTGAGAGAATCCATATGGAAAACGGACGGAAGTATTCAGGGAACGACCAAAATTATTGAAGAAGGAAATATGTTTGGAAATAACTGGGATCAGTTGTTTTTATTAGAGGATGGCTTTTTAATCAATGAAAATGATGATTGGAATATTTTATCTGCTGAAACAAATGATTTTGTTTCGTTGCCCAATTTACCTGCGGAAAGAATTCACAGCCTAGAACAGGTAGATGATAATTCTTTTTTATTTACAACAAGGAGAGACAACGATCTCATTTTATTTAGTTCAAACCTGGGTTTTGATCAAGTAACAGAAATTGGTCCTTTTCACCCACAAGGGAACTCAGTTCTTGTTACCTCTGGTCCGGAAGGAGCGTTTGTATTTAACACAAACTCGTTTCTAGAAGATTATCCAAAGATCTATTTAAAGTCTACTAATGAAATAATGGAAATTGGAGATTATTTATCTACTTTTTCTTTGACATTTTCTGACTTATCATACGGATATATCCTTGATAATTTTTTAATTATTTCCTACGGTGATGGAGACAATTTTGCTAAGCGAAAAATAATTAACATGGAAGATAATTCTGTGGCAGACTTTGCCTATATATGGGAGCCATTAGATTTTCATCATTATGGGGATAAGTTTATCGTAATCACTCAGAAAGAGGTGATCAGTATCGACAAATCAGATCTTTCTTACTCAGTTATTTTTGACAAAGTTTTTTCATTTAGTTCAAGTGAATTATTTGATAATACGCTTATGGTAGTAGGACGAGGTGAAAATTTCTCCGAAAATTTAGTAAAAATAAATCTGGATGAAAATACATTCGAATATCTTGATGCTGGAGTAACAGGTAGTTCTTATTATAACTGTAAAATGAAGTATTACAATAATGAGTTTTACTATTTTTCAGATGATGAGTATCAATTATTGATGAAATATGATTTTGCTAACAATACTTCCATTGTAGTAGATACATTATCTAAAAATACTGGAGCAACAGTGGTTCATGCATTAGAAGTGGTGAACGATGAGCTTGTTATCAGTAAAAGAATTGGTCCCCTTCAGCACGAATTATACGTGATTGGGGATGGATTACCAAATAGTATTCCAGACGTGAATTTCATTGATCTAGAAGTTTATCCCACTATTTCTAATTCAATAATTACCTTAACTAATAGACAATTATCCGCACATGGCAATTCAGATATAACCATAATAGATATTACTGGACAAGTGATAGGTGTTCAAAAAATAGTGAATGGTGCAATTGATATCAGTTCCCTGCCTGCATCAAGGTATTTTGGTCTGATAAGAGATGAAAGCGATTTCTATAGAATTGAATTCATTAAAATTTGATATTTATCGTAAAATTTACTACAATACTATTAAAATATTTTTTCATAATTCATACCAGCCACATGTATAAAAAGTTGACCTTTATAGTTTTGATATCATTTGTATCATCTTACATTTCTGCACAAACCACTACGGGTACCATCCAACACGACGGATTAACTAGGGACTACATTCTCCATCTCCCAACAGGGTATGATGCAAACGAATCTTATCCTTTTGTTTACAATTTGCATGGTTTTGGCTCGAATGCCCAACAACAGCAATTTTATAGTGCCATGGACATTACCGCAGATGATAACGGGTTCATCGTCTGTTATCCTAATGGTATAGATAATAGTTGGAATGTAGGGTGGGATTTTGGTAGCAATGCAGATGATGTTGACTTTCTATTAACTTTAGTGGATGCCTTGGCAGTTGATTACAATATAAATTATGAGCGTTTGTATTCTTGTGGGATGTCAAACGGTGGATTTATGAGTTACAAACTAGCCTGTGAAAAGAGTGATGAATTTTCTGCTGTAGCATCTGTTACCGGTTCTATTGTTCCAAGCGAACTAGCGGTTTGTGACCCAGTACGTAGGATTCCAGTGATGCAGATTCATGGAACGGCAGATCCTACTGTGGCGTATAATGGTTCTAATATTGGTGCTCCCATCGAAGATGTGGTGGACTTTTGGGTAGGAAATAATGCTTGTAATTCAATGGCTGACACCATCCCAATAGAAGATATTGATCCATCTGATGGTTGTACTGCCCAGCGCATACAATATACGGACTGTGAGGACGATACAGAAGTTGTTTTTTATAAGATTGATGGAGGCGAGCACACTTGGCCTGATGCAGCCATATCTATTGGGGTTACCAACCGAGATTTCAATGCTAGTCAAGAGATATGGAATTTTTTTAATCGTTTTGACTTGAATGGTGCTATTGTTTTGAGCACCGAGAATATTGGTCAAGCTACCAATATTCTGTTGTTTCCAAATCCAGCGAGTAATGTGGTTACTTTGAACAACATACCACTAGGTACAAAAACAATCATGGTAGTTGATGCTTTGGGAAAGATCGTTACCTCGCAAAATAGTACTCTAGGAAGCGTAGCTAATATTAGAGTTGACCGTTTAGCAAATGGGTTATACTTTGTAATTATAGAAGGAGGAGATAGCCGTGAAGTCGTGAAATTTGTGAAACAGTAAAAAAGAACACCTTCAATTGAGGTACTCTTGTTGACTTGCTTATTGTTATTCCTAATAAATACTTACATTTAGTATATTAACACAAAATATACATGCTGTTTTGTGCTTATGGTACTGCTAACTTTAGAGAAGGTAACCAATTCTACAATCCCGATAAAAGTGTTTGGACTTTTGTTTTGTGCCAATAATCGTGTCTGTTAAAAAACAAGTAAGTTAGGTGTTACAAAGTACTTTTGAGGGATATTCGCAAATAGCGAAAACCCTTATAGATTAAAAGTTCCCATCACTTTACTTCTGAATTATTACTCGTTTTTTGAATATTTTCTCGTAAAAACAGTGCAATGAGATTTGAACTTTCTTTGCCGCTCGCCGCTGCCGGCGTTCATTTCTTTCTTGAAAAAGAAACGAACCAAAGAATTCAAGTCTTTACCCAGCACTTAAC
>CAXBGT010000275.1:0-5342 GCA_963975265.1 uncultured Saprospirales bacterium | reverse complement strand
AACTAAATTGAAAGTTCAATCCTAGAAAAATAGAAAACATCCAATTCTTAGAGTGCACTCTTCAAGAAAGAAATGAACGCCGGCAGCGGCGAGCGGCAAAGAAAGTTCAAATCTCATTGCACTGTTTTTACGAGAAAATATTCAAAAATCGAGTAATAATTCAGGAGTAAAGTGATGGAAATTTTTAATCTATAAGGGTTTTCGCTATTTGCGAATATCCCTAGCTATACGCCATTAATATGACAAATACACATCACTGATTAATAAGTACAAATCAATAGTCGATTAATATTTTTCAGAAAAAAAATAATATGATAGTGCAATTATTAAGCTGTACGTGTGTTTTATTGATTTACAACCAAATATTTAATAAATTACAGAATACCCCTATCAAAAAACGCAATCTCAAAATTAATGAGATTGCGTTTTTTATTTTCTAATATCTAAGTGGCTGCTTACAATGCGTTACAGCTACTTTTACTTTCCCAGTAGGAGTCCTTGTCGGAGACTTCTGGAGTTCGTTCTTTTCTTATTTCTTTCCACTTTCTGATTCCTTTAAGAACTTTAGGTGAGTCTTTTTCATCATATGTCAATCCTCCTCTGTTAGGCGTTATTGCAGCCTTTCTATTTAATTCCTTGATAACAATTGTTTTAATTAATAATATGTTTGCGATTATATAACCCAAAACACAAACAATAAGTTCTACTTTCTTCAAGTAATCCGCTGATTTCTAACAAAGTACTATTTATCTTCACCCAATTTAGCGATCAATTTGTCCATCTGAGTAGCTAAACCGTAGTGCTCAGCAACACTATTCTTTCGCAGGACATTTGACATCAGCGCTACCATATATTTTCTCCGAGTACTATCTTTTTTTTCTACAATAGCAATAGAATTCATATAATTATATCTGTTTCCAGCATACTTTCTCTTCACAAATCCAGGTTCATCTTTAAATGAATATAAACTACCACTCTTGAAATAAACTGCATCACCAGCAATTGCTCTAGCGCCTGCGTATCTTATTCTTCGATCAGTCATATACATCATCCTTTTTAGTTCTAGTGAAGATCTTTCATTGATCACTTTACCTCTCTCCATGGCATGCATATACTTCATCAATCCTTTAGTAGAGCCGATGCTTCCTCCTTGTCTTGGTACATATCTTTCCGCCCCAGGTGTAAAGAATCCACCTAACTTCCATTCATCCTCATCTATGCCCAGATCTCTCAATGGGCAATTGATCAAGTCTTCTGATAGCCCAGCGAGCACTCTCCTATCCGTGATCTCAAACAACTCTTCCATCTCTTCTAGACTGGCACATTCGTAATGAGTATCCATTGCATGAAGCAGGATGACTTCACGCATAATTACACTTGCCGCCGCATTGCTACTTTTAGAAAACATATGATCCAACCACTCATAGAGAGAAAAAACATCAGATTGCAATACGATTCTGTTTGTGTATTTATCTTTTTTAATGTCATATAAAGGAACAGTGTGATGGTCACTTACTACAAACTCATTCCCTTTCACCTCTTTGGTATACAGCAATGCTCGGATCGCTTCCCAATCGTCACCATAGATTTTTCCCAGCTCCGCAAACAAAGCAATCGCCGCAGCGATCTTTCCGACACTTCCTGGTTGATAACCTACGTTCTCTTTTCTCCCTGCATACTTTACATTATTAGGATCAGTAACGTCCATGATCGATAATGAGTATTGAGGTTCTAGGTATCGGAAAATTCCATCTATCTCTCTCTGCATTTTCTCGTCCTGTGATGGCCAATTACTCCCAACGCCCAATAGGTTGAGCCTGATATCATCCATCATCAAAAAGGATCCGTCTTTCAGTCGACTCACAAGATTACTATCCCGATACACCTTGTATTGATAAGCCAACCGATCTATTCCTGTATACTTATAGCCATCAATCGGATAAGAATAACACAAAGAAGCAATAAGTAATAATGGCAGTATATACATTAATTTCATTTTAGTTTTGATTTACATTTAATTGCAAGAGAGTCTAGATATAATCTAAATTCACATCACTAGTATTCGTCCAAGATCAGGTACTTATTTTCATAAACAGGATCAAGTGATTTAAGGTAGTCACTTCCTACGGCAGATTTATTCTCTACGAATGGGCGGACTTGAAATAGCCAAATTTTATCCCCTTTTATCCCGAGTTCTATATCATAAGGTCCATGACCTCCTGTTACTTTATCCATTTTATTGGAAATGTCGATTGCCATTTGACGTAGTTTTGTTCTGTCGTCGTCACTTAAAACCGATTCAGTAAAAGTAGCAAAAGAATAAGTCGATCCACCAGTAGACGGAATGACTCTGTATTTAGTTTCTCTACCTGGATTAATCAATTCGCTATACCCATTCTTCTTGATGACGTAGCTTTCTGCTGACTGGCCGTCCACAGCTCCACCTACTCCACGACTAAATGAGATACTAATATCATCTTCTCCACCTCTACTTACTCCTTTGGTAATGATAACTCCTGATTTATCGACATTGACACTTGGAATGATCAAAATGCTTGGATATACATCTTCTGGATTATCGAGATATTGTTGTCTCCATTGGTAGCTTCGTTCTGTATAAGGAGATGCCCACACTTTTTTAATTCCGTCTAATATCTCCTGTCTATCTAAAACATTGAAGAGCGTCAAATTCAACCCAGCACCGGTAAATTCTGGTAGATCTTCCATATTCGTATCACTTCTTAAAAAAACAGGTATATCACCTAAGCGTGCACCCAAGGTATTTCTGAAATGTCCCTCCAAGTTATCAACAAGGGATTTTTTTAAAGGCATTTTTTCAATCAAATAACGAAGGTTCCCTAATTCAGAGAGTGTTTTATGCTCAATAATTTTTCTATCCATCCCATCATTTATGCACATTACTTCTTGAGCGAATATATTCTTGAGTACATCCCAATAAGAAGCTGATCTTCCAGGAATCGTCTGCATCATATGATCTTTGAATACACCGAATGGGATCACAACCCCTTCAACTACATGGTCAGGAAACAATTGCTTAAGTTGCCCGAGGTTCGCTGCCTTTGGTCCACACCACTTTCCTGATACAGAAGCCCCTATTTCACTCATATTCAGCAATGAATCTGCATCAAATATGAGCTTATCCGTTGATATTCTAATTCTCTTTTTATCAGCTTGTTTAGATTTGAAAAGTTCTTTTTCTTGCTTTGTCATATCATCTACAAGCTTAAGAATCAATGTCCCTTTGGGAGACACAGCGTAGAATACTTCTGAACCATTATATTCCTTTAGACTAGATAGGACATCTGATGATATCAACCCATTAGGGATAGCTAAGTTTCGGGCTAGTAACTGCACGTGAGATACAGGATTACCCTCCTTTACATTCAAAATCCCCGCTACTGGCTTCAGATCCGCAGGTGGTCTATCAAAGGCATATATCTTATTTGCATCAAGATCCATATCCTCTGTTGCCTGCTCAATGACAACCAACTCACCTTTTGCATATCCAGGATTCAAACCTTGAAGTCCAGCTAGGTTTTCTTTCTTCATGATGGAAGAAGGTGCCTGTGCTGTATTATTAAACAGTTCATTAAGCTTTTCGACAGTATACCCTACTTGAAGGATGATTGAAGATCGTATCTTATCGTCCGTAAATCCATCTACTAGAGGTTCGAAGTCATGAAATATTCTCATTGGTTCTGCATAAAGAGATTGTACCATCTGAGTAGACCATTGTACTAACTTTTGCGAAGCAAATCTATAATCATCCATGTTTGCGAGACTTACACTTCGACCAGACAACCAATCCATATCGTCTCTGGCTTTCGTGTATTCCCAAGATTCTAAGTATCCCGCTCCATAAAGTGCGTCAGATAGATAGCATAGATTATCTCTCAAATCTGGCAACTTACTAGAATTTAAAGAAACAATATCTTTCATCAGAATGTCCTCCAAGTGATTACTCAGGTCTATCAGTTTTACCCTAGCTTCTGACCATTTTGTTTGGAATATTTCATCGCGTATGGTCTTCAACATTTGTGAAGTCTCCATGGCTCTTAATGTCTGGGGCGCTCCCATAACTAGATCAACATATGCCTGCAAGTTGGCTTTAATGTCAGAATCTTTAGGTAGGTAATTCACATATCTATTGATCTCTTCTATGTCGAATGGGCGGTGCATAATTGCCATATTTTCTTGAAGAAGATCATAATACTCTTGCTCTTGGGCACTCATCTTATTTTTTGAAGCCCAAGCTTTCGACAATGCGATATCTTCCGGAGATGGACTATTATGGATTTTGATACGAGTTTCCATAAATTTACTGTTAGAATCAGCTAAAAGCTTAGAATAAGCTCTTACCCTCTGAGACACCCGATTGTCCTCCCCATGTGGAATATCTTCAGCCGCCATTCTAATCAGAAGGAAATTCTCCCTTAATCTTTTATCATCTGCGACAACCCATTCTAAAAATTCTTGCCCCCATTTCTGCTCGTCTTCAATTTGTTTCGCTCCTCTATAATTCTTAGCTTTCTCTAGAATCCATCCATTATCAGCCTCGTAAAGAAAATTGGTTATTTGATATTGTTTAAGACGACTATTTTGTTCATTTTCATTCCAAAATTTTTCTTTATCAGTACCGATGAGGATTTGATCAAGATATATACCTTTGTCATCTGCCATCTTCTGGATATTGTCCTTATATCTAGCATGCTGCACACCCTCCATGGGCTCTGGACATGGATCACGCGCCTCCCTGATCGAGCCATCCTCGCAAAACCATTTTATATCCTTATAGGGCCCTCGGAGATCTTCTTTTAATTCATTAATAAGCTTAGAGGTAGGGTTTTGACTGAAACCGTTTTGAAAGAAAATAAATATACTTATTGCAACAATCGTGATTCGCTTTAGAAAAGCCATATTCTATTTATTTTTATAGGTATAATACAATTGCTAGTCTATTTAAGTTCGAAAGAAATTAAATGAAATGAATGTTGTTCACATTCTAAACCTTAAATCAATTTTTTACTCAAATTGCTAGAGAAAAATCAGGAATCAGTTACTGAGATAGTGGCGATTAAAATAAAAGATCCGCAGATCTGAGGCCTGAGGAGCACTGTGAGCAACACCAATTCCCCAACAGCATTTTTCTTTAAACTAGCAAATAGTTATTTCAAGATAATAGACATTGATAAATTTGATTGTTCTTTTATTTAATACTCGAACCGCAATATCATTGTTCGTTTTCGTACACAAGAAATTTAAGGATACTTATAATCAGATTCATTTCACTTGATATTAATGCTTGTTGATAAAATTATAAC
>CAXBGT010000274.1:0-5403 GCA_963975265.1 uncultured Saprospirales bacterium | reverse complement strand
CTGGATTATTGAAGTCCAATGATGCAAATTCAATACTAAGTATATCCTGCAAATGAGTCAGTTCTATTTCTTCGGTAAAAAGTATGTCCTTATCAAGAAGTTTGGTGTCGTCTAATGGAAGGACTTCCTTATTATCCACCATCAATTTAGTTATGAATACGGGTGGGATAAACTCTTCCATAAGTATTTGCCTTGGATCAAAGACATTAAGACCATTTACACCACCAAAAGCCAATTTGTTATCCGATAATTTCCTGAAAGAATTTGTGTTGAATTCACTCTCTTGCAAACCATCCGTTGAATTGAAATTTCTAAAATTATACTCAATCTTTTCTTCAAATGTGTTTTTTTGAGAAAGACAAAATATTCCCTTATTTGTACTTCCCCATAAATTTGAAAATTGATCATTAAGGACTCCGTACACTACATCATTAGGCAATCCATCTTTGGTTGTAAACCTTTCAAAAGTTTCCTCTTCAATATTGAGTTTATTGAGGCCACCACCACGAGTACATATCCACATATATTTTTCTGGAAAGATTGGATCATTCATAAAGTGAGTAACATAGTTATTACTCAAAGAATAATTGTCGCCCGTTACATTACTATATTTCTTCACCTTAGATATATCGTTCGTGAATGGGTCTAATTCGCATTTATAAAACCCAGATTCATATCCAAGCCATAATACATTTTTGTCATAATGGATTGCTGTACCCATTTTATGATTAAATGCTAGTTGAGAGAAATCCTCGGCTGAAATCACATTGCCGTCTTGAATATTTAGCACCTCAAATTTTGATCTTGAAGCATCTATTCTTGTTAGTAAACCCTCCGGACTAAGTACCCAAATATCCTCTTTTTTACCCTCTACCATTTTCTGCCAAACGAGGTACCAAGGTGCTTCAATCTGGCTAGTTTTCTGATTGGAAGGATCGACAAAGAATATCCACTTTTCTACTCCCGAAATTTCATTTCCTATTTCACCTTTAATTACGACATTTCCATTTTTCAACAATAACATATCACCAAGTAGTACGTCTCTTGATGGTATGCCAAACACCTTGAAATCAAATCCTTTGCCTTCCAAATCGAACACTTGACCAGTATTCGTTTTACAAATAAGTTTTTCTCCAGGTAGAGGGAATATCCCACTAATACTAGTTCCGATAAGTTTATGATCGAAATTTAGCTTAGCAGGGTTGTATTTTATAATACCGTATCCATTTGTACCGATCCAATATACACCGCTGTTATCTTTGAATACACATTTTTTTGCTAACGTAGAAATAGGTAGAATTGTACTTTTATTTTGTGAAATTTGAGTAGCATTTAATTCAAAAGTATATTCCCAATTAGTAATAGAGACTGTTCCGTCTTTATTAATAGTGATGTCTGTGGAATTGCTCAACTCGTCCTCCATCGGACGTATATTGACACCATCAAAATTAATAGTTGGATCATTGATTCCTCCTAAAATCATAAGTCCATTTTTCAAAACGACACCATGATTAAATGTGTAATTCTCAGCTGTTAATGAAAAACTTCTCGTATTGATATCAAATTTATAGATACTATGCATTCCACCTACCCAAATACGACCTTCTAGATCCTTTACTATACCTTTTAGTTTATTGTTTGAATTTGCGGATTTATCAGCATGTTCCAATAGTTCTTGATCCGGTAGTTTTATTACTTCGACCTTAGGATTTCTATTTTCAATAAAAAATGACTCATCGAGGGTAAACCTATTTATAACCCTATTTTCCACAGCAACTATAAATTCGTCTTTTGCAATTTCTACTACTGATGTCACGCTATTGCCAGAAAGACTATTGGCATCTGTGAGATCATGATATATGCGTTGGAACTTACCAAGATGTTTGTTGTAGATATTTATTCCTGCCGTAGAAGTAATTGCCCATATTCTTCTGGAAGAGTCAATAAACAATTTGGTTACTAGATTTGCTGAGATTGATTCAGAATCCTGTGGATCATTTGTAAATGCTTTAAAAGTATAACCATCATATCTATTCAGCCCATCCAAGGTAGCAAACCATAAAAAGCCCTCGTCATCTTGAATGATATCGAAGACAAGTCCCTGAGATAGACCATCTTCTGTTGTAATGAATTCTCCAGATTCTTGTATTTGAGCAAAACTGGGTGAACCAAAGCTTAAGATGCAAAGTAGAATGAATATCAGTTGTTTTTGTATTTGTCTATTTTGGGAAATAACTGCCAATACTATGTCCACCCAAGTACTTGCAAATTCACTTGTAAAAGAATCCTGCATGTTCAAAGAATGAACACCCATGAGCTTACTGCAAAGGCTTCTATTTTTTCTGGAGGACATTTTACAATTATTCAATAACTAATAGGAGAGTATGACACCCTATAAAAACCTACTTTCAGATTGATAAATGTATTACTTAATTATCAGTCATGATAGCAAATGCTGTTTTTGTCCTGTCAAACATTCAAAATATCCTAGCTGCTTTTGATGGTTTACATCTTGGTTGAATAATGCACCGATTCACACTTAAAATCATAATTCTCTGATTATCAACAAGTAAGAATATATTATTGGGTAACCAAAATATACATATAATCTCTACTGTCCTGAGAAGTCTTAAATGATGCTTTGATTTGACTGTTAAATGATGTCAATGCCGAAAATGTCCTACCCAAAGTAAAGTATCCTAGCGAATAGAGAAAATATCCTACTGAATGCTTGATTAATCCTGACTAGCACATCAAGCTATGTTCATCTTTGTAATGTTAATTGCAATAACCCTCAATCATTATTCGATTGGATGCATTGGTGAAAAAATTACCGCATAAAATTAATAATAAATAAAATTATAAACAATGAAAAAATTTACCTTTCCAAAGAAAGCGAGAGCTTATGCTAGCTTTCTTGCATTAAATATGATATTATTCGTTATCCCACTTTCAAGTTGGGGGCAGATCAACTTAACAACTTCTAGAGGTACCCCAATAACACTTTCAGGATTCCCAAGCACGATATGTGGTGATCAAGTTGCGGTATATACATGCTCAGATTGTCCCGCAGATCTAAATTCACTTAATAACTCATTGATAGCATCGATGCAAAATTCAACAGTTCAAAATCGTGTTCGGCTAAAATCGAATACGGCCTATTATCCGAGTATAGAAATTAATGGTTCAACTACGACACCGAATCCAACAGCTTTGACTGATGGAAATGGCAACCCCCTTTACTTCTTTCCTATTCATACTGGCCTAGATGGAGCCGCCCCATATAACAGTAATGAGTTTTTTGGTAAAGATATTTATACTCCTGGTGGTGCGTATGCTAAGTTTAATGCTATAGTACAATTCCCTAGAGGAGCACTAGATGGCTATCTCATTATTCCTTATCGTGAAACAAGTTATTCCAATGGACTGATCTACTCTACTACTTTTATTATCCCATTCGTTGTAGAAGGACCTATAGCATCTGCAGTGGAGGTTCTAGGTACTACGGTAGAACCACAACTTCCTTATATGATTCTACATGCTCCTCCTGGAGATGAGAGTAATGCTGCGTTTGTCCAAGAAAAGACGACCTGTAGAGCGCTACAAACCAATGCCACAGAGACGAGTTCTACAGCTGCTAATTTAGCTGTAAAGCTGGGAGTAAAAGGTTCTATTGGTTTTATAAATACAATAGATTATGAATTTTCTGTCACATTAAAAGGAGGAGTCACTACAGGAGATATGGTCATGCGATCGACAGATAAACAAACCTGCATAACCATCAATAATAGTTTTATGACTAGTGAATTGACAGACGATGAAGGCGGAGGAGATATCTTTATCGGATATGGAACGGATCTGGAATATGGAGTATATGATTATATACATGTTGATGAGGCCAACTGCACTGCTTTTGTAGATCGTGGCTTGATCTACGCACCTACAGGAAATCCTAGACAATTCATATACAATAAATCGACAATTCTAAGTGAAATTGCAAAGAATAAATCACTGATGGAGGATACAATCAACAGTGTGATGGTGAGAAATAATGCAGAAAATCAGATGGACGTTTGGGAACAAGTATTGGATCTCAATCTTACAAACATAAACAATCCTGATAATGCTGAAGTTGGTGCCATATCATTCAGTGGAGGAAATGCTATATCAAGTTCAAGAACCGTATCTATTGTCGAAACCAATTCCATTAATTATGAAAATTATTTACAAGCTTCAGCAGGTGTAGATGTGGTCATAAATATTGGTGGCTCAGGAATAGCAGGTGGGTTCGAGTATAAATCAGCAAAAAAGTATGGAGAAAGTCAAACTCAATCAGAAAGTGATGCGGTTACGATTAAGTATACATTAAACGATGATGAAGGAGGCAATGCTGCGGATTTGTTCAATGTCGATATTTTCCAAGATCCAATGTTTGGAACACCCATATTTAAAGTAGGGCCTAGTTCAAGAACGAGTTGCCCTTACCAAGGTGGATATCAAAGAGATCAGCCATTATTAAACCATGATGGGACGTCTAGCACTTCTATTTTATTGGAGAATAATCCAATCTTGTCTTCTGCGACTTTTAAAATCGACTTGTGCAATGAATCCGACGAAGAACGTGACTACAACTTGAAACTTAATGCTCAGTCCAACTTGAATGGTGCAGTAGTTTCGGCAGCCGGTGTTCCTCTCAATGGGAATGATTTAGGTCAAAACTTTTCTGTGCCTGCCCAAAGTTGTGTGGAAGACTTAGTAGTGGAAGTCAAGATGCTTTCTGTAAATAGTCCACTTAAATATCCTGATTTGGAATTGTTTCTTTATTCAGAATGTGAAGAGAGCATCCAATCCAGTGTCTTTGCTTCTATTTATTTTGGAGATGCTACATCTACCGAAGACATAAACGCTACTGTATCCGCTATGACTTGTTACCCTAACCCAGTAACGGACGTATTAAACATAGCTTTTGACCTCAAACAAAGTGATGACTTACAACTGTTCATTACAGATATGATGGGCAGAGTATTTACTACAAAAAACTTAGGGAATCTCTCTACTGGAAGCCATAACTATATGATAGAAACAGCTTCATTAACGAAAGGTATATATACAGTATCTCTACAATCTGGAGAGGGAGTAATTTCTGAGAGAATAGTTGTGAATTGATGAATTTTTAGAAGGGTTTGATTTGCTGAATCGTTGAATCGCTAAAATCACGGAAATGCTTTAAAATATTGACCTGGAAGTCAGGAATTAACAATAAAGCAGTTCTGCGGTTTGGCGAATTTAGCGATTTGGCAAAAAAGACCTATAAATATAACTATCTATATTATCCTTTATTTGCCAATTGCCCACAAGCGGCGTCAATATCCTTACCTCGACTCCTACGGATTGTACACATCA
>CAXBGT010000273.1:0-5566 GCA_963975265.1 uncultured Saprospirales bacterium | reverse complement strand
TCCTTACAATAGCCTTGCATGGTATAATCTTGGACAATCATTTTCTTTTTCTGGAGAATACGAAAAAGCGATTGATGCAATAGAATATTCATACATAATAGATCCTGATTTTGAAGAAGGATATATAGATTGTGCGGATTTATGTTGTCAAATTAAAGATTTTGACCGAGCATTGAATATCTACCAAGAGGCTATAGCAATATTTGGAGAGGATAATGAACTTCTAATAAATATAGCTGAATGTCAAATGTATTTGAACAAAACAAAAGCTTGTAAAAGCAATCTTTACAAAGCGATCAAACAAGATCCTTATAATGATGAAGTTTACTTCTTCTTAGGCGAATGCTTTAGTAAAGAAGAAAAGTGGTATAGCGCTATAAATGCTTATCACAAAGCTATTGAAATAGAAGATGGCGTAGGAGAATACTACCTTGGAGTAGCAAGAGCCTATGTTGCAGTAGAAGATTATAATAAAGCAACTGTCAATTTTCATCTTGCTGTAAGCGATGGTCCAGAACAGACACACTTCTGGATGGAGTTTGCTTCATTTTTGATGAAATTAGGACTTCACGAGGAAGCATTGCAAATATTAGACGAAGCGGAAGAATATACATTCGGTGCTGACCTTCTTTATTGTAGAGCCATGGCAAACTTCTTCTCGAAAAATAAAAAAGATGGATTAGAATATCTCAAAGAAGCTTTGCTTGAAGATTATTCTTTACATACTATAATTTACACATTGGCTCCTGAGTTAGAAGTAGATAAAGAAATAAGTAGCATGATTCTATATTATGCTGGTGAATTGTAAAATACCTTTTTTAAGGACCCTTTAATATTCGTTATTGTCAAGGGAAACTTTGACAAATAACCAAAACTCGGGCCGCCTGCATCAATCACAGGTGGCTTTTTTGTTTAAAATTTTAGAACTACCGATGAAGTATTCAATTGTACTATCTTTTTATGTAACAATGGTTTAATGATATTAAACATGTGTTGTCGCTCGCTGCGATTGTCGTTCAATGTTTTCTTTTGATACAAAAAATGCACGCGTTTGCTTTGCAACGGGTGTTAGTTGGACAACGGGTGTTTGTTGCACATACCATCCCTGATACCACTCATTAAGCCAACATTACAATTGATAATTCAGAAATCTCAATATCAAACCTGAGTTTGAAAATTCATTATGATTTATTGTACGACATCCGAAGTAAATTAAGATGAATCATTTGATAATATGAATCTTAGTTAATCTAATTGGTGTACCCATCAGTCTCTCATTACTAAATATTTCAAGAACTTCTCCTGAAAATCGAACCTTCAAACCTTCAATTTTCAGTTCTTTAGGAATATCTTCATCACATCCTTTGAATCGCTTACTTCCAGGTGGTATGCTGATTGTAACATTATTACCGATCAGCATAATCTCACCTTCTTTGTCAGTAATAGTTCGTACCGTTTTTCTCACTCCATGGCAGTCTTCTTCCATGTTGTGGGGTGTCATTTCAGGTTTATCAATTTGGCTTACTTCTTCAGTTTTCTGTTCTATTTCTGATTGACTATCACTAGAATTTATCTTGTTGTTACAAGAGGAAGACATAGTAATCAAGCCACAAGTGATAAAGAATAGAGGTAGTAACTTTTTCATAGCGTTTTATTTTAGACCTGTGCAACCATAAGTTTTTCAAAAATAGCTTTTTTTCTGAATGTCTCTATTATTATGCAACCACTTGGATGTAGAACAAATTGCACAAAAAGTGAATCATACATGATTGTCATGGTCTAAGCATTGACACCTTGACCATAGTGAAAGGATCGATAAGGCTAGAACTCTTACTAATTTCGACCGTAGTGGAGAAATTTACAGTAATAAAATAAACTCCTATGTTTCCAATTTAAATAAAACTGTCCTTTGTAATGATGTTACAAATAATCTCACTTTATAACTATAGCAACAATTACAAAATAAAGAAAAAATAGACATTAGCTGGAAGATCCTATTGTGATAATTGGTTCATTTTGAAGAGTTCTAGTACTTAAATTGAGCTGCAAAATAAATTTTACAGTAAGTCTCTTTTCTGGTAGAATGAGAAGATGTAGTGATAGCTTTACAGATTTGAAAGAGAGACAGCTCTTCATGTGTTTGTTTAGATTGTAAGTACAAGGTTATGCCAGCAGTATATAGAAAGGGTCATTAATATCATCATAATATGCAATCAAATCCTATACAACTTAAGTGAAGATGAAAATGTAAAATAAATGCTATGCAGATATCACTTCAAATATTCACTATATTTGCGTCTTTGGCAAATGTTTATCGCCATTAACAAAATAGACTTATGGTATTATCAATGACTGGTTACGGCCAGGCGAGTAGAGAATTTAAGGATAAAACAATCAGAGTTGAGATAAAGTCTCTTAATGGCAAGACATCTGACATAAGATGTAAAGTGCCTGGTAGCTACAAAGAAAAAGAAATCCAACTTAGAAAGTTAGTGCTAGAAAAAGCATATAGGGGCAAGTTCGATTTTTCTTTGACTATCGAATCAGAGAAGGGTGATGATGAATATGGATTGAATAAATTATTGTTCAAAAAATATTATAAAGAAATCACTGATTTACAACAAGAATTAGGTATCCCTGAAGGAGATATTGTACAGACAATACTGAGAATACCAAATGTTGTAGGGTCACTTAATGAAGAAGTTGATGCAGAAGAATGGGCAGAGGTAATCACTACATGTGATGCTGCATTAGTGGCTTTGCATAACTTTAGAGCAACTGAAGGAACAGCTGCGGAAAAAGACCTCAGAGATGCCGCTTCAAATATAGCCTCATTACTTAAAGATGTAGAGCAATTTGAGGGGAGCAGAATAGAAACGCTCAAAGATAGATTCAGAAGAAATCTTGAAGAATTCAATCAAGATGAGCAAGTAGACCGAAATAGATTCGAACAAGAGATCATCTACTATATTGAGAAACTTGATATCAACGAAGAGAAAGTAAGACTAACCCAACACTGCAAATACTTTGACGAAGTGATGAACAGTAATGCGATGGAAATAGGCAAAAAACTAGGGTTCATAGCACAAGAAATGGGTAGAGAGATCAATACACTTGGGGCAAAAGCTAATGAAAAAAATATCCAGCAGATCGTAGTTTCTATGAAAGATTCTCTAGAAAAGATTAAAGAACAAGTTGCAAATATTGTATAAATGAGGACGACTTCGAAAGAGGGTAAAATGTTCATTTTTACGGCACCTTCAGGTGCAGGTAAGACCACTATTGTTAGGCATTTACTAAAGACATATGATTTTCTAGATTTTTCCGTCTCGGCAACAACGCGTGCTATGCGAGATTATGAAGTGGATGGCAAAGACTATTATTTTCTTACGCCAGAAGAATTTAGAGCAAAAGTGGATAATGATGAATTTATAGAATGGGAAGAAGTCTATGAAGATCAATATTATGGAACACTCAAAAGTGAAGTAGATCGTGTGTGGAAGTCGGGCAAGCACATCGTATTTGATATAGAAGTAAAAGGTGCTACCAATATCAAGAATATGTATGATAGTAAATGTCAAGCAATATTTATAAAGCCACCATCTATAGAAATTTTAATAAAGCGATTGACTGAAAGAAAGACTGAATCTGATACTAGCTTAAGAAAGAGAATAGCTAGGGTGAAAAGAGAAATGGCATATCAAGACACTTTCGATGCAATACTTGTGAATGATTTACTTCAAGTAGCGCTGAAAGAAGCAGAATTTATGGTGGAAACATTTGTCTATGGCAAACCATTTGATGAAGAAGAATAGTATTTGTAAATATGAATCCAGTTTCTGCAATAACTCAAGGTATAGAGGTTACCGTCCTACCACATTATCATGAGGAGATGTCAAAGCCGTCTCTCAATAAATATGTGCATTCATATAAAGTAAAAATCACTAATCATAGTGGTCTAGCTGTTCAATTATTAAGCAGGCACTGGATTATCACTGATGCAAATAGTAAAGTCAGGGATGTAAAAGGAGAGGGTGTAATTGGCCAACAACCCATTCTAGAGCCCGAAGAATCTCATCATTACAAATCTTGGTGCCCCTTGTCAACGTCAGTAGGCAAGATGTCTGGCAGCTTCACCATGATTAGAATGGTGGATAAAAGTGTATTCGAAGTAGCAATTCCTGAATTTAGACTTATAGCTTATTTTAAAAACAACTAGAAGTTGCTTCTATGCAAGCCAGTATTATTCCTATTTTTCTCTAATAGGAGTACCTACTTTTGCTGATTTTACGATATATTCAAGTTGCATCATCATATCTCTTTTGTCCTGTCCTGGTCCAAGAATAAAAGTATCAATAAATATAATTTCGTTCGTTTCCTTATTCAAGATAATATATGATGCGTACGGCCCTCCTAAGAAATCTTTTTCCATCTCCCATATTCCTCTTATCTCCTTGACATATTGTCCATCAATCTCATAAGTGTAATCATATGTAGGAAGATCAACTGGGTTTGTAACCATATAGCTACCTTCAGCTGCAGATGACACATGACGTTTACCGTATTCGTCTCTAAGCTTGATTATATTTTCATTTGATAATTGATTTTCACTTGTATATGGGAATTTTTGTATGACAATATTCATCAGCATCTTCTTTGTATCCTTTCTCAGCCACATAAAATTTTCTGCACCAGGTTTGATATTTTCATAATCACCAGGAATACGCATTGTAAAGCCATACAGCTCATTGATTTTGCGCATCAGTCCAGGATTTTCATTTTTGAGGACATAGATAGAGGCATCGAGTCGCTCAATATCATGAAGTCTTACTCGTTTAGCTACAGCAGGGTAGTTATTTCTAATCACCTTGCTAAGGGCTTCTTCACCTTTGGCGAATAAGTATATCAATATCTGATTTCTTGCCCATTTATCTTTTCCAACAGAAGTACAGAATTCTGGATCTTGTTTAGCTTTTAAATAACGTTCTTCTCCTAAATCTCTTCGCAACATTTTAGTCGTGCTAGACTCAGGGTCGTTAAGATCTGCCAATACAATATAGGTCCTTAATTCTTTACGTAGGTTTTCGTTATCTAATTGGACTGGAGTGAAATGCCTCACATCAAACATAGGCTCAGGCGTAGGCATAATAGGATAAGCGCTCTGGAAATAATAATTGAAAGAATCCTGAACAGGCCCTTCCCATAGATCTTTATCCGAGACAACTACGATCTCATTCATACGGGCCATAGCCATAGGCTTTGATTCGAATGTTTTTGCCATCTCATCATTACAAGAATATAAAGACATAACTGTAAAAAGCGAGAATGAATATATAAGGTACTTCATTTTTATAGTTTAATTGAGTTTTAGAAGAAGATAAATGATTTTCGAAAATCTTAATCTAAGAACTGCATCTACATTATAGATGTCCAAAGTTAATGTTTTGGTGGGAAAAATTGACTCTTTAATTTTAATACTTAAATTCTCCGATGCTTGCGTCGGGGTCATGCAAAAGATGTTTTTGCATAAAAACGCCTTATCACAAAAAAGATCCGATTTCCGACC
>CAXBGT010000272.1:0-5631 GCA_963975265.1 uncultured Saprospirales bacterium | reverse complement strand
TTTTGCATTCTGTATCAGTCACTACAGATTTACAATTAATTAATATGGTTTTCTACTATATGTTATCAACCTAAGCATTACTTTTGTAGCAAATTGTAAAATATATCAATGATTAGACGCAACACATTTATCCTAGTAGTACTGTTTTTAGTATTTAGTATTTGTTTAACTAATGCTCAATCTATTACTGGGAAGATACTTTCTTCGACAAATAGCCCACAAGTGGGAGCGTTAGTGAATATTGGAGGTTCTGAAGCTGTAACGAATGCCACTGGTACTTTTAGAATACTTGATTTACCATTAGGTTCTTATACTATGAAAGTAGAATTTGATGGCAAGGAATACACACGTGGTAGAATAACCATAAGAGATGAAAATACTGAACTTGGTGATCTTTTGCTTGTCGGTAAAAGAATCTATGTTTCTGGGGAAGTACTCACAGAGTCTAAGGGTACTGAAATCAAGAAAGAGGTTAAGGAGGAGGAAGAATCTGATGATGATGTAATTGCAGACATGGAAATAGATATTGCAGTAATTACAATTAATGCTGATGATATAGGAGATGAAGATGGACAGGGACAACAGTATTCTAGCTTATTGTCAGCGGGAAGAGATCCGTTTAATGCAGCGGCAGCATATAACTTTAGCAGTGGAAGATTCTATGCAAGAGGATATAATAATGAAGACAGACACGTGTACTTAAACGGATTCGCAGTGAATGATCTTGATGACGGTAGAGTATCTTGGGCTGTATGGGGTGGATTGAATGATGTGCTGAGAAATCAAACACAGAGCAACACATTGCAAGCAACTTCATTTGGGTTTGGTGGAGTAGGTGGAGCCAACTTTATTGATACCCGAGCTTCTTTACAGAGACCTGGGACACGTATAGTATATAATAGGTCAAACCGTGCTTATACCAGTAGATTTATGGTAACTCATAATTCTGGTGAGCAGGAAAACGGATGGTCATACTCATTGTCTGCAAGTAGAAGATGGGGTGATTCCGGTTACATTAAAGGAACATTTTATGACGCATATGCACTTTTCGCATCTGTAGAGAAGAAGTTAGGAGATAACCAGTCCATTGGTCTTACCGTACTTAATTCTCCTTCGAATAGAGGTAGATTCTCAGGTAGTGTGCAAGAGGCCTATGATCTTGCCGGGTCCAACTACTATAATGCCAATTGGGGATATCAAAATGGAGAGGTAAGAAATGCTAGAGTAAATAAGTCGAATCAACCGATAGCAATCCTCAGACATGATTGGAAAATAAATGATAAACTGAATCTAAGAACAACATTAGCTGGAGAAATAGGAACATTTGGAAGTACTAGATTAGATTGGTACAATGCAAGTGATCCTAGGCCAGACTATTATAGAAAATTGCCTAGTTTTTATCGACGAGTGGGATTAAATACACTTGCCGATGATGTTGCTGCAAAATTCAGTGGTAGTGAAGAAGGGAGACAACTGGATTGGGATAGAATGTACTTCGTAAATCAACAACGAAATGTAACTATTGAAAATGCTAACGGGTCTGGAGAATCATTGACAGGAGCATTGGCAGCGTATATAGTTGAAGAACAGCATTTCGATAATGAAAAGTATAATTTCAATACCAACTTGCAAGCTGCAATCTCAGATCGATTTACATTGAGTGGCGGCTTGGAATACTTGTACGAGAATGTTCATAATTACAAGATCTTAGATGATCTGTTAGGAGCGGACTATTACGTTGATCTCAATGTATTTGCTCTTAGAGATTTTCCTGGTAATACTGATGTAGCTCAAAATGATCTCAACAATCCAAATAGGATATTAGCTGAGGGTGATAAGTTTGGTTGGAATTATGATGTTGTAACACAACGCGCAGGTGGATGGATCCAAGGCGAGTATTCATTGAATCAATTTGACCTTTTTGCAGCAGTAGAGTTGAATAATACTTCTTTTTACAGAAATGGCTTTTATAAGAATGGATTGTTTCCAGAGAATTCATTTGGAAAGTCAGAAACTAAGTCTTTCACGAATTATGGCCTAAAAACTGGACTTACTTATAAATTAGACGGAAGAAATTATTTCTATGGAGTAGGTACAATGAAAACAAGAGCGCCTTTTAGCCGTTTTGCTTTCTTATCCCCAAGGACTAGAAATGAATTAGTTAAAAATACCACTAGCGAAAAAATTCGAGGATTTGAGGCAGGTTATATATTTAGATATGCAGGACTGAAGGGTAGAGTAAGTGGGTATTATACTACGTTTCAAGATCAGATTGAAAATAATAGTTTTTACAATGATCAAGAACGAACTTTTGTCAACTTCATTTTGGCGGGTGTAGATAAAAGACACCAAGGTATAGAATTAGGGCTTGAAGCAAAGATTACAAGTACTTTAAGCGTGGAGTTTGCAGCTGCCATTGGAGCGAATCAATATACATCAAGGCCACTAGGTACATATACTCAAGATAATGATGCTAATATATTGGCTGAAGATAGATTAATCTATATCAAAAATTTCTATGTTCCTGGACCGCAACAAGCTTATACACTAGGACTTGATTATAGATCACCAAAATATTGGTTTGTAAGTTTAAATGTGAATTACTTCAGAGAAATCTATCTTGATTTCAATCCTGACAGAAGAACAGATGAAACTGTTTCTGGGCTATTGTTACCAGACAGAAATGAGACTTTCCAGAATGTAATTAGACAGCAAAAATTGACTCCACAATTTACAGTGGATTTCTTTGGTGGTAAGTCTTGGAAAATTGATGATTACTTCTTAAATCTTACTTTAGGAATCAATAATATCTTAAACAATAAGGGATTTAGAACTGGAGGATTCGAGCAAGGAAGATTTGACTACGAAGGATATGATATCGACAGATTTCCACCAAGATATTTTTACTCCTTTGGCACTACATACAGCGCTGGATTAACGTTGAGATTTTAATAAAACACGCTTACAATTAATTGACAATAAATAATTTGTAATGAATACAATAAATAAATTTTTCTTTTTACTGATAATCGTTTCAGGACTGTTTATCGCATCATGTGTAGATAATGATTTTGATGAGCCAGAGAATACTTTAGTTATCGATGATGCTGATGTAATGTCAATCGGAGACTTATTGGCATTATTACCTTCAAGTGGGGGGATCGTATTGGACGAAAATACACTAGGTACAGATGTTAGATATATCAAAGGTACAATAACGGCAGATGATGCTTCTGGTAACTTTTTTAAGACAGTAACTTTTCAGGACGCCACTGCAGCATTGAGTATTGCTGCTGACAGAAATGAATTAAACGCAGAATTTCCATCGGGGAACTCAATCTATGTTAAGTTGAATGGCCTTACTTTAGGATATGATGCCAACTTACCAAGATTAGGTTATGTTATTGAAGATGACCGGTTACAAAGGATTCCTGACCTTTTGGTGAATGACTTTATGATTCCTGGTGGAGTCGGAGAAGTAATAGCACCTACTGTGGTTACAATTTCTGAAATTAGTCAGAACTCAAAAGCATATTTCAATAAACTAGTAACTATTGAGCAAGCTGAGTTTACTTTGGAATTTGTGGGACAACCATATGCAGATGCGGATAACCCAGATGGTCCTGAAAGTATAAATGCAATAATAGAGGATTGTGATGATAATGAAATAATTCTGAGAAATAGTGGGTTCTCTGATTTTGCTAGAGAGATAATGCCTTCAGGTAGTGGAACGCTTACCGGTATAATAAGCGTATTTAACGATGACTTACAGATGTTTATCAGAGATCTTAATGATGTGGAATTCATGGAATTAAGATGTGATGGATCAGGAGGACAAGCCACTAATGAATTAGAGATCGAATCAATCAAAAGTAGATTTTATGATTTAGGTGCAGATAAAGCTGAATCTGGTTTTATTACAGGAATTGTAATTTCTGATAGAAATACTGGACAAATAAATGCTCAAAATGTATTTTTTCAGAATGGAGAACATGGTATCTTAATCAGATTTACTGGTGCGCATAGTTTTAATCTTGGAGATGAGTTGAAGATTACTGTTTCCGGACAAGAAGTTTCTGAATTTAAAGGATTACTACAGGTGAACAATGTGCCTCTGTTTAATGCTGAAAAAACGGGAAGTGGGAACTTACCAGCGGCAAAAGAAATCACAATAGATGAGATACTTTTAGATAATAACAGGTATGAATCAACAAGGGTTCTAATCAAAGGTGCCGAATTGAGTGGCGGTACTACTTATGGAGCTGGAAACATCACAGTGGATGATGGTACAGAAACGATAAGCATATTTACTTTTAGTACGACATCCTATGCAAATGAGCCTGTTCCTTCTGGAATGGTAAATGTAACTGCAATAGTTAGCCAATTCGAAGATACGCCACAATTGATGATAAACGCGGCTTCAGATGTGTCTGGAGGTACTATCGATCCCGGAGGAAATGGTAGTGATGGACAAGTTAATCAGACTTTCGAAGGCTTTACTGATTTTGATCCAGTAGCAATAGGTGGATGGTTGAACGTAGCAACAAAAGGAGACAGACAATGGTACACGCGGTCTTTTGATAATAATGGGTTTATAGAATGTGAGGCATTTATGGATAATAATGCTGAGACTGAGGCGTGGCTAGTGACCCCAACAATCGATACCGATGATAAGTCTATTTTCTCATTTGAGACATCAATCGCGTTCTGGAAGCACCAAGGATTATCTGTTTGGATAAGCCAAGATTTTACTAACTTGAGTGAAGCAACCTGGGTGTCTTTAGATGAGGCAATGCTTGCAAATAATAGCAATGAGAATTATGATTGGGTAATGTCAGGAGACATTGATCTTACAGACTACTTGTCAGGTAAAGTTAGAGTAGGCTTTATGTACGAAGGTACGGCAGCTCAAAATACTACTAAAGTGAGAATCGATAATATCGTTCTCAAGTAAAATATTGACATCAAAATATACTTAAAATCCCATGTGTCTTTGTTGATGCATGGGATTCTTTATATTTGCAATTAAATATATGTAGTCAACAGATCTTCTGCAGTTATTGAATACAATTAATACATAACTAATTAAAAATAGAGAAATGAACTTATTAGAGAATGCAAGAGAAGGAACGGGAGTTTTGAAGTATGTGATCCCTTTATTGTTAGTAGCTGTATTCGCTTATTGGTGGATGAATAAAGATCAGACCTCCGTAACTGAAGGTGATAAAATGGAAGTTTCATCAGATGAAACACCAAAGGCGGATAGTGAACAAGCACCAAACACTGCGGCTCCTACTTCTAATTCAAAAGATAGTACTTCACCAAAATCATATACTGTAAATAGTAATGGAGATGTACTAAATGGCAATGGAGCGGTTGTTTTTGCAAGTGGATCATATGTGTTTGATCAAGAAGGAAACCTTATAGATAGAAATAGCAAAAGAATTATTCTTCCTGCTGCTTCTATTTCAAGAGATCTTGGAGATAAATTAAATGTACTTTTATCGGGATTGGCAAGTACAGTAACTTCTGAGGATATGAAGAGATTATTTGGTGATATGATAATGAAGAAGAATAAGAAAACTTCATACGCGCTGTCAAACATAGAATTCAATAAAGAAGATCATAATA
>CAXBGT010000271.1:0-5646 GCA_963975265.1 uncultured Saprospirales bacterium | reverse complement strand
AATCATACCTTTTGGAATCACAGGGTATATAACAATGGAACAAAATATACAATGAACTTCTCTCAGTTCGTACACAAGCTTCATGGCCTCTTCGACAGAGCCTTTCATGTATACAGGTGTAACACAGCTATTCGTACTACCAATATCAAATCCAGCATCTTTCAATCCAGTTTGCAACAAATTTACTACAGACCAAAGTTGCTCTCGCAATTCAGGTTTATTCTTTAGTAGCTCTAATCGTTTTTTATTTCCAAGCACTTGTGTCATAGGCATCGACTTAGCAAATATCTGAGACCTCATATTGTACTTCAAAAACTGCACGATGTCCTTATCCCCTGCCAAAAAAGCGCCGATACTTCCCATCGATTTTGCAAACGTGGCAAAATAAATATCAATCTGGTCTTGTATCCCTTGTGCTTCACCAGCTCCTGCACCAGTCTTTCCCAATGTGCCAAAACCATGTGCATCGTCTACCATCAATCTAAAATTATATTTGGATTTCAGAGCGACTATTTCTTTTAGCATTCCTTGGTCACCTCGCATCCCAAAAACTCCCTCAGAAATCACCATTATTCCACCACCTGATTCAGCTACTATTTTCTCTGCGGATTTCAGGTGTTTTTCTAAACTGGCCATATCGTTATGCAAAAACCTAAATCTATTTCCTTGGTGCATTCTCACACCGTCCACTATGCATGCATGGCAGCCCGCATCATAAACCACTACATCCCTTCTAGTAAGTACACAATCGATGGCCGACATAATTCCTTGGTAACCAAAATTGACCAATACAGCATCTTCTTTTTGCACAAATTCTGCAAGTTCGACTTCAAGTGCATCATGCTCATCTGTATCACCAGACATCATCCGTGAACCCATAGGATAGGCTAATCCCCAATCTTTAGCTACCTGACTATCTACCGCTCTTACCTCAGGTAGATTCGCAAGACCTAAGTAATTATTGATAGACCAGACCACTATTTCCTTGCCATTGAATTGCATTCGATTTGATAATTCTCCAGTCAGTTTTGGGAATATGTAATAGCCTTCTGCTTTTTCAGCATAATTACCTAATGGTCCTTTGTCTGATTTTATTCTCTCAAAAATATCCATGTACTTAGTTTACTAATTCTTACAAAATAACTTCTATCCTTAATCGCAATCTATCGATGTCACTTCCTCTGCACCTGCATCTCCGACCGTGTAAATATAACAATCGCCTATTGGAGACCCCATTTTTACACCTCCTCTAATATGAGAAAAGAACAAATCTTCTGAAGAAAGTTTTAAGGCATCCGTTGGTAATACAAGAACAGGAGTTAATTCCAATGCCCCAGAATTATCAACTCCCAATCTAAAATATGCTCCTAGTGGATTCTTCAATATCACTCCATTCGCATCAGAAGAGAAATTAAGATTCGAATTACGAAATTCAACTTTATCAGTTGAAGGGGATGCAATATCCGTGTATTCAAGTTCTGACTCTGCATTTACTTGGACTCGTACATAGTCATCCTCCGGTGTTCGAAAAACTATCCCTTTACTATCATTATCGATGATTAGATCGTTTGCAGGCATCCTACTGTCTGAATCAGGAGTAATGGTCAACTCTAAAGTATTAAGTCCATTCGTAATATCTGAAGCCAAAATGCACCCTGACGGCAGGAAAGGATATGTACCCCAAGCCCCCTCATAACCACTGTATCCATTTCCATTGTTAGCAGTGTATGTATCATAATATGCAATTCTTGTAGGTAATTCTGGATCTGAAACATTGTACACTTGTACTCCATCATGGTAGTAAGATATATATAACCTTTCTCCTAATACAAACGGATTATGAGGTCTATTATTTGTATTATCTGGTGCTTCTAAAGGGTCTTTGAATGAATAGGTTGTGAACGGATTCTCAATATCCGAGAGGTCATACACATAGATAGGCTTTCCAATTGGTACCTCTTCAGCAACATATAGGTAGGGTGCATTTGGATGTTTCCAACTACTATGATTATATCCATTAAAATCATCTAATTCACTTATTAGCGATACATTATTCACATCAGTAAAGTCCCAAATCCTAGCACCTACATAGCCATGTGAGCAATAAGCAGTATCGTTCAATACATATAAATCATGAACGTAATAGTTTCCAGAGGGATCATTTTGGACATCTCTAAATCTTAGATCTTTCAAAAGAGCAGGATTTGCTGGATCAGTTTTGATATCGTAAATCCATATTCCATGAGAATTTGTATTTGACCCAACAACATAAAGTCTTCCTGATTCCTTTTCTATATAAATATTGTGAGCACTTCTAAATTGTGCTAGACTTTGCGATTGAGAAAAATCATTTTTATTAATTACTTGCAGTCCTTCCTGACAAGCACCTCCATCACAAACTGCATATATATAATCACCATATTCTTTAAAATCCCGCCAGATCACGCTACTTCCATCGACCCACTGATGTACAAGAACTGGATTTCCACAATCAGTCACATCGACAATATTGATAGCGCTGTTGCTTCCAATAACTCCAAATTCTTTTGCCCCCATTCGGTAGCCCCAAACGTCATTGTATTCAACACCGAGACCACCCAAAACAGCCATTCGCTTCATATTTAATGAATCCTGTGCAGACACTTGAACCGCTACTAACAATAGGAATACTATAAATTTATTCATAAGAATTAATAATTATCAAATTCGAGAAATGATTGGGAATTGCAAATGTAGAGCTTTTTAGACAGACCATTTATCTATGCATGATTGCAATACGATACTTCATACATGTACTATTTAATTATGATCTTCTAATTAATCCAATTTATATCCTTGTCTTATTCCTTTTTCGACAGCTGGAACACCTCTTTTCATCCACCTAGGCATAGGAGTATCCTTAAGATAATGGTCAAAAAATTGTTCCATCCTGATATTAAAATCAAGCTTGTTTTGCCACTTTACCGGCCAATGGGGCTCTCCATTATAATTCAGAAACCATGCAGGCTTCTCAAGCCTTCTTAGCCCATTAAAATATTCTATTCCTTGGTACCATGGTACTGCTCCATCTTCATCATTGTGCATAATTAATACAGGTGTAGTCACCTTATCAAGATTGAAAATAGGAGAATTCTCCAAGTACAATTCCGGCTTCTCCCACAACGTCGCACCAAGTCTACTTTGGGTCATTTCATATTGGAACATTCTACTCCTTCCAGATCCCCAACGAATACCTCCGTATGCACTTATCATATTGACTACCGGTGCACCCGACTCTGCACATCTAAAAATGTCTGTCTTGGTGAGGAGATCCGCGATTTGATATCCGCCCCAACTATGACCTTGCACACCAATTCTGTCTTCATCTATATATCCTAGAGCTACGACTGACGCTACACCAGGAATAACCGCATCATAACAACTCTGCCCAGGGTAACCGTTTCTATAGACTATATCTGGATTAAAGATCACGTATCCTTTACTAGAATAATAACTGTAATTTATAGTAGATCGATGAGCAAATGGTGCCCTATGATTATGTATGCCATCTGAACTTCGTTCGTAAAAGTTAACGATTAATGGGTATTTCTTTTTCGGGTCAAAATCGTCCGGCAATACCAATAATCCAGATAAATCTACCCCATCAAGTGAAGTCCATTTGTGCAGTTGAATGTCTCCCCAATTATAATCTTTTTGTTGAGGATTCGCCGTACTGATTTGTGTATGTTCTAAATCCATGTCGTTTGTATACAACATCTGAGTATGTCTCAAATCAGGAAATTGAGTATAGGATTCTTGAGTAAATAAATAATCATTAGAATCCAATGCTTTCATTGGCCGACTGTCTAATTTAAAATCGCCCTTGTGTACCGATCTTGTTTTATTGAATTTCAGATCGAGGTGCTCATACGCTTGTGATTTATCAGTTTCGTTAAAACTATGTAGCATCAAAAAATTAGATGATATATCGATAATAGATTCTTCTAAATCAAAATCCATGTATCGATATTTAGTCTTTGTTTCTCTCCCATTAGTGATTCGTTGTGGAGCTTCTACTCCATCGGGATCGATAAACCAGATATCATATCTGTCATTCATGATAATGTATTTCTCATCATTGGTGTATCCTGCATATCCATAATCCCATGGATCCATAGGTCTATCGTTCAGTTCATCATAAAATATACCGATTTCTTCAGAAGTAATTTGTTTTATCGTATTCGTTTCAACATTATAGGCAAAATGAGCCTTTTTAGATGCATTGTACCACATGGCATATTTTCCATTAGGTGATCTTCGGACTCTTCCTCTTTCTTTTGTGATAAATTTCTCCTTCTTACCAGTCGAAAGATTGATTCGATATCCATCAAAATAGTTGTGGCCTTTCCACATAACATACTTTTCATAAGGATCTGTCACTAATCCAATAGCAAAAGCATGACTTCTATGTTCATCATAAATCACATCATCAAATTCCGTAGATCTAACTATCGAAAACTTCTTCTTGCTTATGTCATACATACAACTGTAGTCGTTCTCTTGATCTGCTTTTAGATCATTTTCTTGTCTTGTATACAGTTTGCTGTCATTGTAATGCCATACCTCTACATTTACAATCTCATCATCAAGAAGTGAGGTATCTTGCAATATAGGAGATGGAGCTATCGAGAACATCAGTCTATTACCTTCTTTCGAGAACCTAGGCGTGCTGAAATTACTGACATTATACCCTTCAGGTAGAAAATTAGAACTGCGATCAGCAATCTTTTTGGCTATGAGCTGATTTTTTTCCCATAGGAATAATTCAAATGGTCTAACACGTTCTTCTGTTATATCCCGATCCGCTACAAAAGCCAATTTATCAGCTTTTTCTTGCCATATAATTTTAGATATTTTGCCCTTTGTTTCAAGAATATTATTCCAGTTTCTACTACCAAAATCATAATTATAAACTCCTCCCGCCGTTATGCTATCAATTCCAGTTGACGTCGCTGCAAGTCCTAAACCATCCTCAGCAAATTGATAATCGGTTGCATAATATAAAGTATCCGACTGATTAGTCCTTAGGTTCAGAAGAATAAGTTTTGTGCCATTTTTATCATCTTCTTTTGGCAACTTATTCAGTGAGTCTTTTGGCATTTCAGCATCTTTAAGATATGCCATATAACCTTTCATTTTTTTTGGCAACTTAAATGACTTCACATTTGGAATTTTGGTGAGTACTTTCAAGTCTAAATCATAAATGCATAAGGTATCTTTAGGCATGTCTTCCTTTTTGACCTTCTTCCTTTTAAGCGCTCTCACTTTATCATACGCTGGAGCCATCATGAATATCACATGTTTCGATTCTCCATCTATATCTGAGTTTCCAACTCTATCAAATGTATAAGTTTTGTTAGCCCTTGTATTATAAATCTTAAGTGTCTTATCCCCCTTCTCTGCCTCCAAGTGATACTTTACCCAATCTCCATTATTCGATATTTTTTCAGAAGTGATCCTGTTCCATTCCAAGTAGGTGTCAGGAGTCATCTCTTTTTTTGATTGAGCATCAATGTTGTTAAATACAAAAAAGCTGATTATTAGAAGTAGGAATAGTCTTGTTGTCATGTTTTAGATTGTTTATCAGCTAAGATATGTTGTTTTAAT
>CAXBGT010000270.1:0-5665 GCA_963975265.1 uncultured Saprospirales bacterium | reverse complement strand
GCTGACCGATAGGGAAGCTGATCTGATATGCAGTGTTAATCGCTTTTTTTTATTTTAACGGCCTCGCGAATATGGCTCCATTTAATTTTTACGTCTCCGAATTTTTCTTTCATTTTGGATTCAAGTTCTTCGTCTAATTTCTGTTCATCAATAACTACAGTGGAGTAATAGAATGAATAGATTTTTCTTTCGCCTTTTTCGACCACACCACTACTTAATATTATATCAAGAAACTTGAAAATTTTATGGATTGTCCATGGCCAAGGTCGTAACTGCCTATGTATGTAATAATTGAGCCATTTATTGATCTTCATAATCAATTTCCAGTCTAATTTATCATCAAATTCAATAGAATCAAGAGTTTCGATTACTTCCAACATTTTTGATAAACCTATTGGTGTGTCGGCTATCAAAGCATAATCAATTTTCAATAAGCTAAAAACTCTTTTTTCTAAAGCTAACCGAGCTCCAAAAATTGCTAGTAAGTCATAATTATTATTTTTTTCAACTGAACAACCAATGTTTTTATCTCTGAACAGTCCCTTAACTTGTTTGTGGTGGATAAAAGACGGTAATACATTTGTACTTAATATTATCCAATCTATATCTTCAACAGATGAGTTTTCATATGTTTTAAATACTTCAGTAATGTCAGCTATTATAGATTGTACTAATTTTTCATCTTTGACGAAATCATATTCTATAGCTTTTAAGTATTCCACTATAGTCTGGATGTGAACTCTAAAAATAATTTTAGACTCCTTATCTTGCCATTTGGTTTTGGTGATACAGTTAGAAATTTGAGCTTCCTTAAATTTTCTTCCACCAAGTTCTTCCAGATATTTGATCAAAGCATCAAATGTTTCTTTTGAAGGAGAATAATAAGCTTGTTTTAGATACTCTGTTTTCATTTCTTAATTGTGATTAACGTCCAAGCATATCGAGCGGCTGACCGATAGGGAAGCTGATCTGATATGCAGTGTTACTTATAGCATTTCACTTCTCGCAATTTGCAACATAATCATTTAATACAGGATCAATTCCAGTATAATATGATAACGCCTTTGATGTCATATTTAGATGATCGCAATCATCTTCGTAGAATGCTTTTGTAAAATACAAATAAGACAAGAATTTCTCACTACTAGGATTAGTTTTTATGTACTGATTTATATATTCAGTTTCATTGTTCAAAGTATCTCTAGTAACTATAGAAAGTTCAATGATCTTTATCATATTAAGCTCTTTGAATTCATCAGAAAATTTGGCGAATTCAATTTTGGCTTCTTCAATTTTATTCGAGTCAAGTAAGCCTCTTAAAAGTTTAACTTGTTGCCTATGATCTTTTATTCCTTCTCCTATTTCCTTAGATACGACTTTGGTTGATTCTATCATTTGTTCAGCAATAGTACATCCCCACGAGTATACATATATATCTTCAATTTTAAATTCACCCAGTTCTTTTGAAAATCGAAATTCAACATAGTTCAATATATTCTCTGAATACACATTGAATATTATTACATTTTCATCTTGCTTCAAAAATGTAATTCCACCAGTTCCTTTAGTCATGTCTAAAAGTATATTCCCAAGTTTAAATTTGTCCTTATATGTTCTAATTAGCATTGATTGATCTTCCCTAGATGGTTTAAAGAATTCAAACGCATCAGACAAGAATAGTTTGTAAGAAAGCATAGAATTTAAGTATTCGGGCTGTCGATTGTTTATAGTTGACTCAATCCTATATGCTATTGCATCAAGCTTTGATTTATTTTGATTAGAACAAGAACATCCAATCATAACCAGAACAATTAATATACTTTTCATTTTTGTCATTCCTTGTTATCAGTAACGTCTCAGTGACATGCGGCGTGCTGACGAAGGAAGCATGATCGTCATGTCACATGTTACCTTCTGTATTTCGCTCATTTTGGTGCATTAAGTATTTCGTATTTACAAGATTGAAGTAGTTGTTAATTGCTTTATGTCCCCAGTTACTCCTTTCTCCATTTTCATTCCATTCAAACAAATTTGTAGTTGCTCCTTTGTACTTAAATTTAATCGATTTAAGATAATCAAATTGAGTCTTGCCACTTGGACAATTTAATACTTCTTGATAAAATGTATTTCTAAAATCTATTCCATCTACGTCCCATATCATTTCCCACAACTCGGTTTTATCGTTAAAATCATCTACATATGGCAAAGAATCTACCGAATTGAATATTACTTTCGAATCATAATCGTGATTGAAATAATTGTTTGATTTGTAAATTCCACTAAGTTCAATTTCAACAAATTCACCTCTATTCCACCTTCTTGAATTATTAATTCCCCAGCCAAATATCTCTTTAAGATTTTCAAATATCTTATTAGTGTCTCCTCTAAGTTCTATTTCATCAAATTTGTAAAGTGCTTTTTCAGTAAATTCATTTAGACTGCTATTTGTGGAAGGGTAATATTTCACATAATCGCTTGTTCCACCTTCATCAGAACCGATTACCCAGATTTTATATTTGCTTGGCAAGAATATTTCATCAATCATTGATGCATACCATTTCGAACCGAAACGGATTTCAAAACTGGATTTTTCAGAGCAACAATAGACTTGAATAGTTTGACCAATATTGTTTTCTTCTTTTAGGATATTTAGTTTAGTCTCAAATAATTCTAAATCAAGCTTACCATCCACTTGTTCAATATGTATTTTGCAGCTTGTATAATTTGCCATTTTTAAATCTTTTATGGAAGGTAACGTCTCAGTGATATGGAGCGGACGCAGCGATAGCAAGTCTGATCTCATATCACATGTTAGCAATCGTACCTTTATTTGCAATTCGCTTTTATTAATTCTAGTACTTCGTCTCCGTATATCTCTGTAAAATTAAATTTCAAAGCATCATTTAATGCTTTGCAAGCTTCATTTAATTTTGATAGCTTCTTTAAGATTAATGCTTTATTGCGATATGCATAAGCATTATAAGGATTTATTGCCAAAGAACTATCTATAAATTCAAGAGCCATACTATCTTTACCTAAATACATAAGATTTATTGATTGATTGCTGAAATAAAGATCATCCACATTCTTGATGTCTGAACTTTTTTCATAAAACTCAAAAGATTCTGAATATTTATTTTGCCGTTGAAGCAAGTAACCAATGTTCATAAGAATTCCAACATCGGTTGAGTCAATTTCCAATCCTTTGAAATAATATTTCAGAGCGGCATCTCTATTGTTTATTTCTTCTTCAAGGTTTCCTAAACTTAAAAGAATTCCTAAATTTAATGTGTCAATTTTATAAAGATCGAGTAATTCACTCTTGGCATTTTTGAAATCTCGCAGCTCATGTTTGGTGACTGCAATGAAAGTTCTAATTTCAAATTTCAAAGAATCACTATCCGCTAACTGAAGAGCTTTTTGATATTCCTCCAAAGAATTCATTGGTCGTCCTATATAAGCTTCAAAATGACCCTTTTTGCATAAAGTATACGGATCATTAGGAAATTTTTCTTTTGCTAAATCGAGAACATCACCTGCATATTCAAACTTTCTTAGATTCACTAAGATATCACTTTTAAAATCATATAAGCCTGCCATTTCAGGCGATTCAATTAGTGCTGAATCAATAGCGTTCAATGCAATTTCATAATTCTCTAGCTCATATGCTTCTTCTGCCTTCTGGAGAAACATTTCACTTTTGTTTACTTGTGCAAGTATATAATTTCCACAAATCAATAAGTAAACGATTAATATTATTTTCATTTTCATTGGCTTAATTATGATTGCTAACTTGTGTGTATGTGGAACTCCAAGATATGCAACTTCCACATATATCGCTTATGTGAATAACACACACCAACTGATAATCAATAAATTACAGAAAATTATAATTTAATAAGTTACCCGTGTATAAACGAGTATTATCTGAATAAAAACGGCTATCGTTACAATTGATCTAAACAGAATATCATTCTAAATGTAAAAGAAATTATAGATACAAAGCTATTATTTGATATAATACTTAATCAAACCCTATATTCACCTATAACTTCCTACTTCAATTGTAATTACCAACCATAAGATGTGCCTCAACAGAGGTTAGCTTCTGAATGTGATTTTGATAAAAGTAATATGGCTCGAATAGAGGCTGGAAGATCAAATATTACAAACGGAACTCTAAACAAAATTTGTAATACTTTAGAAAGCTCTCCCAATTGCTTTTTTATCATCTTGATTTTATGAATGTTTGAATTTATAAAGGTTAGTAAAAAAGATCCTAAATGTTGACTTCCCCACCGCAAGCGGATGGAGCATTCGCCAAAATTTTTCCAACCTAAAGGTCGGAAATCGGATCTTTTTTGTGATAAGGCGTTTTTATGCAAAAACATCTTTTTATGACTCCGACGCAAGCATCGGAGAATTTAAGTATTTAAACTTGGAGCGTCCTAAAAAAGAGATATTTAGTATTGGGATGATACCTCTCCCCTTTTATAACGCTCCCAAAGTTTTCACATTGGTCATTTTAAAGCCCTATATGGACAAAATCAGTCGCCTTTAATTCATTAGTACTCACAAGAGAAAAGTACTGTAGTGCATGCTCTATCAACTTCTGTGATGATGTATATCTTCTTATAATTAGATTCTAAACAATCAGGCAAAAAGCACATTGAAACCACCCTAGAGCTGCTATTAAAAGCCGCTACATTAACTTTATGATCATGATCACAAATCCCCACAGTCCAAGTTTTGATGCCTCTGTAAGGCCTAATTCTTAGGGAAATCCAATTTTACAAATCGAAATATGCTAAAAAACAACCCGAATTAAAACGAAAGTGAATCCAATGACAAAGAAAGGTTGTAAAAATCGCTTTATTGTACTTAGCAAACCAATTAGGCAGGAAAATATCAAAATTGTCTTTATCAGAATCAGAATATTTCCAGGCGAAAACTGTCAATGGGCAAAACATTTTGAATACCAGCAGGACTATTCCATCCGCAAAGATTATTCCTATACCAATCCAGGTATACGTATTGACCCTATCTATTATTCCGGTATATAGAATGTAGAAAATCACCGCCACAAAAAATAGCCATATCAAGGTGTGTATAAATTTTTCGTAAGAAGTTTCTTCGCTTGATTCATATTTATAGTAAATCAAATGGTCTACTATAAAAGTTAGGAAAGTCGTTCTAAATTAAATTCATCTATTGTTAAATTTGTTTAATCTTCCTAAATTTGAAACTATTGAAAATATCTACAATTGAAAGTTTCATTTTTACTATGCAATTATACAATTGCTATTTCTCAGATAGCAACTTCGCAACAGCCGCCTCCAGCACTTCTAGGCGATCTTTTTGAGCAGTAATCTGATCTTGTTGGGTTTTAATGATTTCCTGTTGTTCCTGAACCGCTTTGGTCAGGATGGGAATAATCCTGGTGTAGTCCATTACTACAAACTTTCCTAGTTCTAAGTCTTGTACTTGATTCGCCTTAACTTCTGCATTAGCATTGGTCGGAAGGTTTTTTTCTCTAACGATTTCTGGTAAAATTTTCTGAACTTCTTGAGCAATAAAACCATATTCCATTTCTGTATTCAACCCCATCCCAGGGTGTTTGTCAAGGTCAAAATCATAGGTCACAGGATTTAGTTGATGTACAATG
>CAXBGT010000269.1:0-5775 GCA_963975265.1 uncultured Saprospirales bacterium | reverse complement strand
CATCACCACCTGGACAGATATCATCTGCATCACACACGCCGTCGTTGTCAGCATCTGCAAAAGTACCTGCACAATTACAGTTGGCATCAATTACATCGTCGGTTGTACACGCATCACCATCATCACATGAGTTACCAATAGTTGTACCATCACAATTATCACAGAAGTCCGGCGTACCATCATTATCTGTATCAATATTATCATCACCACCTGGACAGATATCGTCTGCATCACACACGCCGTCGTTGTCAGCATCGGCGAAAGAACCTGCACAGTTACAGTTGGCATCTATTATATCATTGGTTGTACAAGCATCACCATCATCACATGAATTACCGATAGTAGTACCATCACAATTATCACAGAAATCTGGCGTACCATCATTATCTGTATCAATATTATCATCACCACCTGGACAGATATCATCTGCATCACACACGCCGTCGTTGTCAGCATCGGCGAAAGAACCTGCACAACCGCAACTTCCATCTGTTACATCATTTACTGTACAGGGATCAAGATCATCACAACTATTGCCTGCACCTGGGCAGAAATCATAAGTTATACACAATTGAGGAGCGGAAGCTGAGGATCCGTTATATGACTCTGCAGTTCTCGAACCTGAACCAGTTATGATGAAAGTCATTGAGTTATTCTGAGCATACCCTGATCTATCAACTATTTCTTGAACTACTTGAGACAAGTTTGGAGTTAGTTGGCCAGCGCCAGTTTCTCCTACTGAGTTCCATGCTGGAGGTGACCAATTCACAAAATTATTAGTCTCATCTCTATTGGATATATCGTATGCAGAAGTTGAAAATGATGCCGAATTATCAACATTTTCTCCGCGAATAACAAGGTTTGTTGTTCCTGAACTTGTTTCATCGGTTGTAAATTGGATGTATGCCTCAGTGATTGACGCTCCTTGAGGAACGTCTACGCTATTAAATCTCAATCCAACAGTTTGATTATTTTGGTCTTGGTACGAATCGAATACAAGCTCTAAATCTGAACTGTTATCGTACATAAGTCCATTTGTATCATTCTCTTCTACATCATCTGCTCCTGAATTAATAGAAACACAAATAGTGACAGGATCAGTACCTGGTATTGTTCCAGAACATGAACAATTTGCCTTGTAAGTATCATTGATGGTATTGGGATTTCCATCATCACAAGAAGTACCGATAAGACTGTTGTCTAAGTTCGGGCATGAATCTTCAGCGTCGCAAATACCATCATTATCAGTATCAGGTAAATCTGTACCAGAGCAATTACAATTTGCATCATAAATATCATTGTTTGTACAAGCATTTCCATCGTCACATGGGTCACCATCAGTACAATTATTTATTTCTTTGGTTATCGTAAAGTAGTCATCAATCGCTCCTGTTTCTCTTACAAATTTGACATCAAGATTATTGCCATTTACTTCAAGAACACATGAGCCTAATTGAGCAACACTATAAAACATTGCTTGATGATCTAGAGGGGCATTTGTGATTTTACCTGCACTACCTGTTGCAATGTATACAGTACCATCACCAGCGTCAGGACCTGTTATTGTTTTAGCATATGCACCATTTCCATCGCTTTTTCCATCACCACTACCTGTAGCACCGACTGTATTATTTGACGAACTAAATGTATTTGCATTCCCATAGTGACCATTCAATAGATATGAACGTTCATATGAATGTGAATGACCAGAGAGAATCAGATCCACCCCATTGCCTTCGAGCATAGGAAGGAAATTTTGTCTCATCTGTATCAGATTGGTCTCTGTGTCCGAATCGTGAGATCCTTTAGTATATGGAGGGTGGTGCCAATAAGCTACTATCCATTCTTGCGTAGTTGCTTGAATGTCAGCTTGTGCCCAATTGTACATTGCGCCACCAACTGATCTATCAGTTTCGTAAGATTCGAGTGCAATAAAGTGAATATTTCCATAGTCAAAAGAATAATATGCTTCGGTACCCGAAGCTAGCCCACCAGATTCAGCCGCAGTTGGAAATGTAAATATATCATAGTATGGTCCAGATTGAGAATCAGAATCGGCTGAATATCCGTCATGGTTACCCAAACAAGACCAAGCTACACTATTCTTCAATTTCTCTTCGTACATATTTGAGAACATTGCATTTTGATATTGAAGATCAGTTCCATCATTATATGCATTGTCACCGAGAAATAGTATTCCATCAGTATGTCCTGATCCTACATAATTATAATATGCATCTCTCACAGCCCGTTGGTTATTATTAGCCGTTCCTGGATCTCCGAGAATCCACATTCTTACTGGTTGAACTGTACCTGTAGTAGGGTGTGTTTGAAAATAAAGATCTGAAGAAGAAGGTACTAGGTCAGCAGCGTTATTTTTAATTTTATAGTAGTATTTAGTATTTGCACTTAATCCATTTAATTGAGCAATGTGTTCAGTCTTAGGAGTAGTATTCGAATACGTCAAATTTAAATTTCCTAAGCTTGTTCCATATTCAATAATAGTTTCAGTAAGGTCATCTGTTCTATAACGAACAGTTATACTTGTAGGACTTGCTTTTTGTAGATAAGGTCCTCTATTGACATTTACAGAGCCTGGAATACTACCAGATACTTTGAGATCAAAACTTATGTCACTACTTCCTGTACTAACTTGATGCACCTCAACAGATAAAACATTAGTGCCTGTCAATAATGTATTAGATAAGGTAGCGGTAGCATTGTCATTATCATTACTTGACCCAGCTGCAGTTGTATTATAATTAACAGAACCAGTAGGCATATTGACTCTCCAAATTTCAGATCCATTAAGATAAACAATAGCACCATCATCATAAGTCAAATTGAGATCTATAGCATCATAAATAGATGGGTCAGCCACAGAAAATGTATGTCTGAAATAAGCGGTTTCAGTTTGATCATTTATGACTGTAGATTCATCAGAATCACCATAACCTAATTGTGCATCTCCTGTCGACCATGATGTATCATCGTAAGCTAGAGCTGTCCAATCATTTCCTCCTTGATCTGACGGTTCATTTTGATTGTCATAATATGACCAATTTGAACCATTATCAAGGAGTACTGTCTGGGAATATCCAGAAAAGGAAATACATAAGATAATTGCAGAAAATAAAGCGTTAGTAATTCTTGTCATTGCTATGAGTTTATAGTGTGGCTGTAAGTTTATTTTGAATGCTATCATGTAATGCTATCATAGCAGAATTCTTCTTTACTCTTTGAGGGAGCATCTTCCATGATTTCATCGCATTTTTTAGGCATAAATTTGCTGAGGTCTCATTACCTTGAAGGCTATATAGCTGATATAATTTGTAATAGCTTGATTCTTTTCGCTTGCGAGATGGTATGATTAATTCTAGGTGTTCAATTGCATTCTCATATGATTTGTATTCCACGTAAGAATCTATAATCTTGAGATTTAAAGTATAAAGAGGACCAATATCAGAAAGGCCCCTTTTTAGGATCGTAATAGCCTTGTCTAATCCATCTTGACTTTTGGTAGCCAGCCATGAAGAAGCAGCATCAATATAATTTTCTGGAAGAGTAACATTTGCATGATTAATAACAAATTCAAAAAGTAATGCGCTTTTGTGAAAATTTCCCCTAGCAACTTCAATTTGAGCTTCTAATTTATGTGCTACAATGTGTTGTGAGTCAATAGTATAGAACTTTCTAAGCGCTTGCTCAGCATTATCTAGATCATTTAGACCAAAGTAAGACTTAGAAGTGAATAAAAACAATTCGGCTTCTTTGAAACCCTTGGCTTCAGCCACGATTAAGTCTAATACACTGTTTTTATATTCTTGGTGCTGGAAATAGAGTTTGCCTCTCTTAAAGTAAAGTGGAGCGTTATCGGGATCTTCATTTATTTCGGACGTAGCAGCAATAATACGCTGGTCTAAATCGCCGTGGGACAACCCATAATTGGAAAACAAAACAAAACATAAAATAGAGAATACTATCTTCTTCATATAGTACACAGGTTGGTTATTGATTCTATACATCACAATCAGATTTCAAGCATCATGAACATGCAATTATTATTGTCTAAATAAAAGGTTAAATGGTTTACGATCTCGAATATAATGGCTATAAATGTATCGTACAAAGGCATATATACCACATTATTTTCTAAAATTGCTAAATTGACGACATCTTTTAGATGCAATATGTAATTTTTAGCAAATTAGTGACAGAAGTAGTTTTTGCCTAAAATAAGTTTGAATTCCGACCATTAATTAAACCAGAAGGTTGTAGGTGATTTGTTAGGATAATTTTTTTTTAGTAAATCTTGAAATTTCTTGTTTTTTCAAGGCGGTTAGTGATTGTTTGGGACACTGAAAATGAAATGCTTCGACCTGAATTTAGCTAAGAATCGAATATTAATAAGTCATAATTAAATTTGTATCATCCTAATACATTCAAATTGAATAGGGCCCATAAAATCATAAAGGAAACAGAATTTCACAAAACTGATTTCCTAATTGAAGTAATAATTCATGTCAAATGATATCAAAATCATCAAATTGAGCTTCATTTATTTTTTCAAGTGCGTCGACATAATCTTTGTTCATAGAATTGAACCGAGCATTAACTTTCTGCATGAAGTCAAAACTGAGTAATTGTTCTGCCGTACTGAGATCTTTGATGCCTGAACCATCTCGAAAAACAAATGATTGACTCACCAATCGATCTTCTATTTGGATCGTAACTTTCTCATTCATTTTCAAAACGGTAATCTTGTATACTGCATGTGGTATCTCGCCAATTATTCTCATGATTTATGAGTTTCTGTTATACTAAGAGATAGCACTTTATATAGTTCCTTATCCAAATCATTTGTCAGAAGGTCCATGTGTGCATTAATAGTAGAAGTATCGTTTCTTACAGCTGGTCCTGTTTGAGCCTCAAAACTGCCTAACTTAGCGCTTTTAGCTATTGTTTGTTTTAATAATGGTTGAATAAGTTCTATAGGAAGGTCGTTTTGCTCAAGAAATTCCTCTGATTTATAAATCAAGTGGTTTACAAAGTTATTCATGATCACAGCTGATAGATGGATCTTTTTTCTTTGTATATCAGAGATTATATTCACATTTCCACTGATCTTTTCGGCTAGAGATGATAGTTCTGCTTCTACATGATCACTATTAGCATTTATACAAAAAGGAATATCATCGTAAATCATCTTTCTACCTTTTGTAAAGGTCTGAACTGGGTAAAAAACGCCAGCAGATACGACATTCTCTAATACGTCAATAGATTGACTACCAGAAGTATGAGCGATAATTTTTGATTCCTTTATTTCAGCTGGTAAAGACGTGAGTATTTCTGATATGGCATCATCATTTACGCAAATCAAATATAGATCTGCCGTTGTCGGTATGGATGTTAATTGATCGAATAAATCAACTTTTTCTCCCCTTACACATGCTCTTGCATCTCTATCATTTCTAGAATATAGACCAACGATTTTATTGTCTGTTTTCCAAATCGCTCTAACCATGTGATAAGCGACATTTCCCGAACCTATTATGAATACCTTCAAATTAATTATTTTGTGCAAAAGTAATGTCGTAATTTGATAATAGATACTAATAAGCTAAAAAAGAAAGTTTGAAGTTAATATGGATGTAAAAATTAGACCTTTATTAGACTTAACTCATCGATTAATGCAAAAAAGCATCCGCGGAAGGTGATCGTAAACCGATGGAAAGGTATATGAAAAACCACTTTGAGTTCTACGGTGTAAAATCT
>CAXBGT010000268.1:0-6018 GCA_963975265.1 uncultured Saprospirales bacterium | reverse complement strand
TTTCAGTTAAATTTACAAAGTTTTTAACTGTCTCGTTTTTGGGGAAGGTTACAATGCCAACTCAAAAGCCAGATGAAGATAAGACAAGACCAAGATTGCAAACACAATCAAAAGTTGGGGAAGCCTAGATTGAAACTGGATAACTAGGAATTTGCATTCGGATAGTATTCTAGACTACTACTACTACTACTACTACTACTACTGTGAATATGCCATGAAGAGTGAAGAACAGCCTCGTCGTTCCTCATCTTATGGCTATGACGTTAGCATCAAACAAGACATAGGTCATTAAATTGAGATGACAGAAAACTTTTGGAATTCGCATCATCCTAAGATAAACAACCATATTTTCCTTTCAATTCGAGTGCAATTGAATTTGATCATCGAAGTAGTTATTCGGACACCTTCGATATTAATATTGTTACTTCAGAACAAAATTACTATCTTAAAATATTCAAAAGCAAAACTATTATGAAACGCTGCCACTTCCTATCCCTATTCATTTTCCTTTGCTTCACTTTATCCAGCCAAGAAAGAATTTCTAATTTCACCTCTGAAGGATCAAGTAATGATTCCTATTTGAGAACATATGAAGATGTTAATTACTTTTTATCTGTAGATCAAAACAACCTGCTATCTGTTTATCAGCTCACAGATCAAGCAAACAAACAATTTTTACATGCTCAAACCTTCCAGGGATTATACGATCAAGAAGGTGATATAGAATTTAAGGATAATTATATGGTTTTCCCTACAGCGGAGGAAATAGTCGATTATGACTTTGTGAATGATATTACAAATTCTGCTAAGCTACCAGATGATTACTATTTTTCTAGTTTTACTGGTCTCATTAATACGTCAGAAAATAGATTTCCTGTCAGCATTAAAAGTTTAGAACAGACTGGTTTTAGAGGAATGATCTATGAAATTGGTGGTAAAACGTATGAATTAGATAACTTGCCTTTTCACCTCTATGGAGATGTTTTATTTGACTCGAGATACAATGCAGATGACGATACAAGGATCATATATTTTGAAAATTATGTTGATAATGTGATTGATACGGTAGGCAATGATATTGACTTTAGTCAGTATCCTGCGGAAGACAATAACCATATATATTATTTCAACAATGAAGGTGAACTTTATAGTTATGATAAAACAAGTCGAGAAAGCAATGGCATAGCAGATATTAAACTGGAAAAGATCGGTTTTTCAAATGGCATCATTGTCCATAATAATGATTTGGTGCTGATCAGCTCTTCAAGTGATACCAGTATAATACAGCACTATGATAAGTCTAGCCTTGAAATTAAAAATATATTTCGCTTCGATCTAGACGGGGAAAAAATTTTTGCATCTCAAGTAAAAATGATTGATGGTGTATTTACCGCAATAGTGGATCGTGAACTATTTATTCTTGATTTGAGTACAGGTGAACATTTTGTACGACCTACAAATTATTTCTGGCGCAGTAATTTTGAGATCTTAGATGACAGATTTATTATTAATCCTTATGGGACGTCAAATCAAATAGACATTTCTGATAGATTTGAGCTTATTGATCTGGTAGACATGACTACTAGTGCCATTGATGGAATATTCCAAATGGATCAAACTTATAATGTAGGGTTTGCAAAATTTGGTTCTACTTATCTCACTGCGTTTAAGTATAGATTTCGAGAGTCTAATACACTTTTTGATATCGATATTGAGGCAAAATATGCTAAACTAAATCAAGACTTGGATCCTTCTGATAGCGGTCTTTCTAGTGAATCTTCACTATTTAAATTGAATAACGAAATTTATCTAATTGGACCAAGTCTATATCAAATAAAAGGCAAGGTGCTAGACCCTATTTTTCCCATAGAAGATATTCAAGAAGTAAATTATCAACCAATAAATATTCAGGATGATATAATAGTTTTTGTGCAAAATGATCCAAAAATTATTTATAGTTATGATGGAATAACTTTATTTGAGGAAGCAGATTTGAGTGGATTTCAGTCGGCGGGAGGTTTCACTAATTCTATAGATAAGTTTGTTATCACTGATGATGTTGTAATATTCACAGATTTTTTTGGTGATTTATACCGATATGAGAAAGCGTCAAAAGAAATTGTTCATCTTGAGGATCATCCAAATTCTTCTTTTGAGACAATTCTGCACAGTCACAACGGCAAAATATATTTTTCAGGGGATGACAAATTATATACAACAGATGGGTATAACTACAATTTAGTGTTAGAAAATTATGCTCCGAGCTTGTCCACCGTAAGTAATAACTTGATTTCCTTTAAAGACCATTTGTTTGTTTATGCAGATGGTGCTTTTGTAAGCATTGATCAAGATGACAATACAGAAGAAATTTCATCTGGGTTCGATGCATTTTTTGGGTTATTTGTTATTGATAAATCAGGAAATAACCTATTAATGGGTGACGATGAAAAAAAAATACATTATGACGGATCGAATTATTTTCAATTTGACTTAGAGTATGGGGGTAGTTTTTCGCCACAAGGGAGTAATGACAATGTTTTCTTTTTTAAGGAGAATAATGCAGGAGATATTGTAAAAACCTTTTTTAACAGTCAAACAAAGATTTATAGTGCAATTCCAGAGGAGATCCAGCAGTATGATATTATAGATTATTTTGTATCAAATGGAGAAGCTTTCCTATTGATGAAGTCTGGGTTTAATCCATATGATAGATTATATGTTTATAAGACGGATGAAAACTTTACATATGTGGAGTTGATTCATGAATATTTAGATGTTGGATGGGTGGGCAGTGCTTCCTTTTCAAAGTATTATAATGAGGGATTTTTGTACACAGGTGATCTTCTATTTTTAATGAATAAACAGAATGAATTTATTCCTTTTGAAGATATAAAAGGAGATAGTCAAGCATATGTTGAAGAAAAAGACGGGGATACTTATTTTATTGCATTAGATGCTATACATGGCAGACAATTGTATACAAGCAGTCTCATATCATTTCAAGTTGATACCAAAGAAGTTGACCTTAATAAGCAAAATTTAGATGTATATCCAAATCCTTCAGTAGACTTTTTAAGTATTGATAACAATGCAAATTTCTCTTCTATAGAGCAAAATTCAGTTTTTAAAATATTTGGTGTGAATGGTGAATTGCTAATTAAAGGAAATACTTCTGCTCTTATTGATATTAGTCAATTACCTCCAGGTAGTTATCTCTTAATTGTGCAAACTGACTCTGAAACTAGACAAACTAAATTCATAAAACAATAAAGGATTTAATCCGCTATTTTATATATAGTTGATTAAGCTTTGGAATTATTTCAATGACATCTATTAAAATGGGCTAAACTACTAGATGGTAGCAACTATCTTAACATGTATTGCTCCGGCTTGGGGTGTAATCGGAAAATTTATTAGTCCAGAAATGCAGGCCAACATGGCGTCTATAGGTTTTGAGCCGTATACTAAGATTGTTGCTATAGGAGAATTAATTGCAGTAGTTCTTTTTATTATGCCAAAAAAAGTAGGGTTGGTGCTTTGTTAATGACTGCACTTATGGGCGGAGCAATTGCATCTCATCGCGGACACGGACAGAGTATTGGATTACAGACTTCCGTTCTGGTATTGGTTTGGGTGGCTACTTTGATTCGTTCTCCAGAATTCTTAAATTTCAGTTCAACTACAAATGAATAACCGCCAGCAGTGTTGATTTCTAAGTAATGGGTTTATTTTTCTAATCAACAATTAACAACTTAGAAGAATTCGTCACACCTTTTTTAGTTTGTTTGACATAGTACACTCCTGCTTTCAAATCAGCAATATCAATTGGTTCTGTTGGATTAATATCCCTTATTTTATTCCCTGCACAATCAAGTAGACTTATTGTTACGAAATCTAAATCTATACCTGATATTCTAAACTCTAGTTTGGCAGGATTTGGAAAGACAATAATGTCATTTCGAAGGCTTTCATCGATAGCGGAAGTAACAAATTCAAACTCATAGGCTCCAATGTCGATAGATGAGCCACTCTCAGGCCTTTGTATATTATCAATATTGTGTAGATAGCTAAAAAGAGGAGTTAATTCATTTCCATCAATAGGATCGATAGATTTTCCCGCATCGACACTTGGTGAATTTGAATTTAGATTGTAATCAAAGTTTACTTCATCAATAAGGAGCAAGGATTCTATATCTTGTTCTATTATATTGTTTTCTAATTTTGCAAATGATGGTGCATTTACACTTCCTTCTCCACCAAAAATATTGTTAGCTATATATACTTCCTCAGTGCCATCTTGTATTTGGAAGAAAGTAGCATTTACACCCCTTTTTGAAATCAAAGTATTATTAATAAAAAGCATTTTATGAATTTCGTTTGCTTCTAGTCCTTCTAGACCATATCCTATTGAGTTTACATTTTCTGCATTTGGACCTTGCATAATGATATTACCCATCAGTATGGTGTAGCCTCCATTTGGTATGTCTATAAGTCGACTTGATGAACCAGTCGTTTCATCCATGATACGATTGTATTGTATGATATTTTCAGCTGCTCTAGACTTCAGACAGTGTCCAATTTTTGCATGGTGAGAATAATTGAATTGGAAAACTAATTTTTGTACATGTCCAATATATAAGTTGTGGCTATATCCATCTGAAAATCCATTACCACCAAATTCACAATGTTCAATTGTAATCACTCCTTCATATGAATTGTTTGTGAGAATACCATTTTCATTATTATGGAAATAACAGTTAGTTGCTGTAAGGCCGATTCCATCTAGTCTTATTCCTGCTCCGTTCTTATCAGGAACCGTGGCTCCAGAAAATTCGATATTGTCAACTGATATATCATTCCCTGCAAATACCCATATTCCTTTTCCCCAAATAGCTGCACCATCTGCTATTAAATGAGGTCTTCCGCCAGTTCCTTGAATGAAAAGGTTGTTTTGGCTCCACACAGCTAATGCATTATTTCCAACGTAATCTTCAGCATCTATAAATATTGTGTCTCCATCCGCTACAACATTGGCTGTGTAAAGTTCATTTGGAGAGATATAGTCTCTACTTTCTCCAATATCGTAAATCGCAGCAAAAGTTGCATGAGAAACTAGGACGGAGAATATGAAGATCTGTGCTGTTATTTTCATTACTCATAGAATTTATGAACACAAATGTAGCGTTTCATTTTAGATCTCTGGTTAGGGGATTCCCTAGAAGCAAATTAAACTATGCTAACATTTAACAGAAGTCTAATTGTTACAACCACTTTGTCTCATTCTTTGACTTATAATTTTGGATTTTATTTATAAGTTTTGCTGGATTGGACTCTAAGATTAATTTATCAACATGAAATTGCTTCAGAGAACCTTCATTCACCATATGTTTCATAAAATCAAACAGTTTATCATAATATCCATTTACATTATAGAAGCAGACAGGGTAGGGGTGCAGGTCTAATTGCGACCATGTCATAACTTCAATGATTTCTTCTAATGTACCAACGCCTCCTGGCATAGCTATAAAACCAGAAGTACGCTCCGCCATAATTTTTTTACGTTCGTGCATAGTTTGCGTGACAATAAGTTCAGTGAGCCCATTGTGACCTACCTCTCTATCCATAAGGTGTTGTGGAATTACTCCTACTGTTTCCCCTCCTAAAGACATTATTTCATCAGCTATAATACCCATCAGGCCAACATTACCTGCACCATACATAAGATGAAAGTTATTTGAAACCATTTCTTTGGCTAACGCCTTACTTTGAACGGTGTAAAGTGATTCGGATCCGGTACTAGATCCACAATATACAGTGAGATGTTTTTTCATCTAGCGAATGTATAAAACAATTCTAATAGATAAAATTAATAGATTGCTGTATTGATTTTAAGTTGGGTGCATGAATCTTAAGCTTGTATTTAGATATTCTGAGATTGCATAATATTGTTTCTATAGGAAGTAATACTATGATACAGTTTCATTAAGATCAAAAAATATCTGTTTTCTTCTAATTAGT
>CAXBGT010000267.1:0-6036 GCA_963975265.1 uncultured Saprospirales bacterium | reverse complement strand
ATTTATTAAGTGATGACTACTTAATTAAGAGAAAAATAAAATCAGTTTTCACAATAAAAAATCCTTGGGGCATTCCTCCTTCAAAAAAAAATATCGATTGGCTTCTTAGCAATCGCAGTAAACATTGTAAAGTATCTATAAGCAAATCAACCACATTAGTATAGTGAAGTATTTACGTACCATATTGGGAAGGACTGCAAGTCAAAAGCCAAATAACATCGCTCTATCTACAGTGGATGGTAAGCAGATCACTTTTGATAACCTACATAAAAAAGCATTGCTTATCCAAAAGTATTTGACATCCTCGAGTATTAAGAAAGGACATAAAGTAGGTATTATATCTTCAAAAACTATAGAGTCTGTATCAGTTATATTCGGAGTGCTTTATAGTCAGGCAACTTATGTCCCGATTGATGCCGAAGCCCCTGCAAATAGGTCAATACATATTCTAAATAATTGTACCCCTCAAGTAATCTTTATTGAAAAGAAACTATTGAGCAAATTTGAAGAACACTTAACGATCGATTATCAAATACAAGATCATTATCCTTTACATGGCATGCATATGCTAGTTAAAAAAGATGGAAGTGATACTGAAGACGCTGCAGTACAGTATCTCAACTTGGCTATAATTCTTTATACCTCAGGATCTACTGGCATTCCCAAAGGTGTTATGATTACAGATGAAAATGCCCTTAGCTTTATCAATTGGTCAAATGAAATTTTCGAACTAACTGAAAAAGATGTTTTTATCTCTATAGCTCCGTTCCATTTTGATCTTTCTATTTTTGACATTTATGTAGCTGTACTGAACGCTGCAGAATTAGTACTGATCGATGCCCCGACAACTAGAAATCCGCGAATGATATCTACATTAATCGATCAAAGAAAGATTTCAATATGGTACTCCACACCAAGCCTATTGAAACTTATGATAAACTATGGGAAGTTAGATCGATTTTCTCATTCATCTATCCGCTATACTTTATTTGCTGGGGAAGTTTTTCATATTGAAAGCTTACGCAAGATTAAACAAGCATGGTCTACATCTGACTTTTATAACTTATATGGCCCTACGGAGACTAATGTAATCACCTACTTCAAAGTACCCAAAAATATAGAAGATCGTGAACGTCCATACCCAATTGGCAAACCATGTAGCTATGCTAAAATAAAGTTATTTGATTCCACAAAAGATACATTTAGTGATATCGAAGGAGAGTTATGGGTGAGCGGCAACTCAGTGACTTCTGGATATTGGAATGGAAGCGAGAATCAATTATTGCCTTTTGTAACCGATAAGAACAATACTGTTTGGTACAAAACGGGTGATTTGGTTAAGGTAGACGATGAAGGTAATTATGAATTCGTAGGTCGTAAGGATAGGATGATAAAAAGAAACGGATATCGGATTGAGCTCTCAGAAATAGAATCAGCTATCCAAAAGCACGAAAATATTATAAATGCAGCTGTTATCGGGAAAGCAGAAAATAATAATATATCCATACAAGCATTCTATCAAATGGAGGATGATATAAATGAAGGATTTGATATATTTACACTGCAAAAGCATTGCTTAAATTATATACCAAAGTATATGTTACCAGATAGCTTCACTAAATTGAAAGAAATACCAACAACTAGTACATACAAAATAGATTATCAAAGTCTATCAAAACTATGAACCCGATCCTCGATAATATACAAATAGCACTCAGGCAGGAGACTATTGAGTTCGCGCAGACTACTCTTAATGATAACGTAGAACAGCGGGACAGAACAGAATCATTTGATAGAAGGTTGTGGGAACAATGTGGAAGACTAGCTTTACAGGGATTGGCTATCCCAAAAGAATATGGTGGAAGAGGTCTGCAGCCAATGAATATGGTTGTCACCTTAGAAGCCTTAGGATATGGATGCCGTGACAATGGGTTAAGCTTTGCAATTGGTGCTCATTTGTTGGCTTGTGTGATTCCTATCTGGAAATACGGATCAACGGAACAAAAAGAGAAGTATCTACCTAAATTATGCAATGGCACATGGGTTGCTACTAATGCAATAACAGAATCAGAGACAGGATCGGATGTATTTTCTATGTCTACCTCTGCAGTGATTGATGACCATACATTCATTATTGAAGGAGAAAAAAACTATTGTTCGAATGCGCCAGTTGCAGATATAGCATTATTATATGCTGTGACTAACAGAGATAAAGGTGCATTGGGTGGCATCAGTGGTTTCATCTTAGAAAAAGAAAGTTTCGAATCTACAGGTAAGATTGAGAAAATGGGTCTACGATCCTGTCATATGGGAAATATAGTATGTTCTTCTTCAAAAGTTACGGATAAGGCTCTACTAGGAAAGCAAGGTGGTGGAACGATACAGTTCACTCAATCAATGATGTGGGAGCGGATAGGGTTAAGCGCTATACATGTGGGTACCATGCAGAGATTACTAGATAATGCAGTGCAATATTGTAAAAAAAGAAAACTAAAAGGGCAAAGTATATTGAAATTTCAATCCATAGAACATAAATTAGTGGATATAAAGGTTCAACTAGAAGCTGCAAGGTTACTAGTATACAAAGCTGCGTACCTACTAGAAAATAATAAAAAAGCAAGTAACTCAGCTTCGATTGCAAAATTATTTGTGAGCGAAATGTATAAGAAACAGACTATGAATATATTACAAATCTACGGAGCTATAGGCTATGTCAACAATTCTGATATTGAGCGTACAATAAGAGATGCGGCTTCGTCTACTTTATATTCTGGAACCTCAGAAGTTCAGAAAAATTTAATATCACGAGATTTATAATAATAAGAATATCTACAAACAATAGAAAATAAATCTTTATGGAAAATAAAAAATACGATGTCGCTATTATAGGAGGAGGACCAGCTGGGTCTACCGCAGCAACTTTACTCAGTAGAAGTGGAATAAATTGTGTAGTATTTGAAAAAGAGATTTTTCCGAGACCTCATGTCGGCGAATCACTCCTTCCATTCTGCTACGACCTTTTTAAAGAATTAGGCGTACTAGAAGAAGTAAGATCTAAAAGTATCCCTAAACCGGGTGTACGATTTCTTGATGGTAATGGAGATTCCTACTCCAATTATTGCTTTTCTCATTACATCAAAGGGCCTTCTGCTATATCTAGCCATGTGGATAGGGCTCAGTTTGATAAAATACTACTGGACAACGCTAAGAAAAATGGTGTAGAAGTCCAAGAAGGCACTAAAGTAAAATCAGTAGCCATCACTTCTTCTGATGTAAAAATTCTAGCCAGCAATGATGATGGAGAGAAATCATACACCGCTGATTTTCTAATCGATGCTAGTGGTCAAAATACCTTTTTAGCTAAGAGGTTCAAGCAAAAAGAAAAAATGACTAATCTTGACAGAACAGCTTTTTCAGCTCATTGGCATGGTGGCAAGATGTTGGATGGGCTTAGTGAAGGAATACAGCAGATAGCATACGTTGGAGAAGAAAAACAGGGATGGATATGGGTAATTCCCATTAATGAAAATCGGTTGAGCATAGGTGTAGTCTTAAATAGTAATTATGTAAAATCTCAAAAATCAAAGTTTGCTGGTCAGGAGAATTGGCAAGAAGCTTTTTATAGAGAGGAACTGAAGTTAATTCCGTATGCTCAAAAAATACTTGCAGAAAGTACACTTGCATCTCCAGTAAATCTGAATGGAAACTACTCCTATACAGTAACAAAAAAATACGGAGCTCGCTATGCTTTAATAGGCGATTCTGGAACTTTCATAGATCCTATATTTGCTACTGGAGTATACTTAGCAATGAAATCTTCATTCTTAGTGTCGAAATCGATAATAGAAAGCAAAAAAAACAACTCAAATGAAATAAATCTAGACAGCACATATAGGTCAATCAATGGAGCCTATGCACTGATCGAAAGACTCATAAGACAATACTACAATCCTAAGGCTATAAACTTCCATGAGCTAGATGGTCACTTTGAAAAGACAGATTCAGCGCTAGGAATAATGCATCACATTTTAGCTGGTGACTTCTTTGACAAATACGAACAATATGATGCATTCTTAACTAAGCTTGAAAATGAAAAACATTTCGCTCGCTATAAAAATCTTGTTTTTGAAAAAAATGATTTAGAAGGTATTAGCTGTAAACATTAATTCTCCAAACTAAAAGTTTCAGAATGCATAATGAAAAGCAAGCACAAACAAGTAAAACTGTAAAAAGTGGTCTTTATTGGGATCAACTTTATAGGCAGTTAAACTCGAATAATGAACCCGCATTATGGGATGTAGTGCCTTCATTAGCCATCATCAAGGATTATGAAAAATTTAAAAGTACATTTGATGATGTATTACCTGTTATTGACTTAGGATGTGGGAGTGGAGTGCAAACCGAATATTTGAGCACCAAATATGATAAAATCATAGGTATAGATGCATCTAAAAGGGCTATCCAACTTGCCAACAAAAACAGTAAAAATGACAATGCTGATTATGAGGTGATGGATCTATTAGATAAGGAAGCAGTAGACAGATTTTCTAAAAAAATGGGCGATTGTAACATCTATGTACGTGGTGTTATACACCAGATACCATTAATAAGTCGGATTCAATGTATCAACAATATCAAACACCTCATGGGGAATTCTGGAGCATTATATATGATAGAAACGGCATCTAATATTCAAGATTACATCACAGACCTTGTAATAAAATTTCCCCACCTACCGAGTTCATTAGCAAACGTAATGAAGAGTAACTTCCCTCCTCTTGGTGTAAGCTTAGATGATTTTTACCAATGGTTCGGGAATGTGCATTACTCTACATTTCGATCTGGAGAAACAGTTTTGGCTACTAACCTTGAAACAAGTTCGGAGAAATGTATTGACTTACCCGCAACATACACTCTGGTGAAAAAATAAAATCTACATGCCCAATATGTATCTAACAAAGCAATATCATGAGAAAAACAATCTTCATTATTTCTTTCTTCATTTTCACCATTTGCCTTTTAGCTTGTAATACTAACATGTCAAAAACCACAAGAGAAGAAGCCATTTGTCTAAAAGTAGTCTCAAAATTTGAAAATAAAATTGATCTGACGCAAGAGCAAAAAGACCAAATAAAAGAACTAACACTAAAATCAGGAATAGCTTCTGAGGTTCAAAGAAATTTTAAGGCTAGAGCCAAGTATAAAGAGCTGATTACTAAAATAAGAAGTGAGGTTTTATCTGTTGACCAATTGAAAAGAATCGAGAATGAATGAAACCATAACTACCGCTCATTTTTAAAATAGAATTTGATATATGTTTGATTTTTTGAATAACAGTAAAGACAAACGCATAGAGAACAATATTAAACTTTTCTCTATTCACATTCCCAAAACTGCAGGCACTTCATTTAGAAAATCGCTCAAAGAAATCTATGGAGAATCAAAAGTGAAACGATTTGATCTAAATACTCATAAATTTCACTTAGATGAAAGTCCATTTACAGCAAAAAAAATGTCAAATAAAATTGAGGTACTACATGGACATATGAGATATGACATGCTCATTGAAAAATTTATATTGAAGGAGAGAACACCTGTTATAACATGGCTCCGAGATCCTGTGGAAAGAGTAATCTCAAATTATCTTTATCTTTCAAAAAGACTTGGTGATGAGTTAGATGAAGAAAGAAAAGGCCTTAATATTTTAAAGAAGATGCAACGAACTCTGATGGAGTATGCTCATGATGAATTCAATCAAAATAGGATGAGTAAGTTTCTATCTGGCATCAAATTAGAAGATATCTTTTTTATTGGAATCACAGAATATTATAGCGAGGACCTAAATGATCTAGCCAAATTATTACACTGGAAGAATGTTGATGAATTTAAAGTTAACATCACAGATAAAAAAGCATATGCCATCAACGAAGATGAAAAATTAATCATAAGAAAGCTTAATTCTAAAGATGAAGAATTGTATCAAAAAGCCCTCTTGTTGCGACAGAAAAGGATAAGTGAAATTCTAAAAAACTTCTA
>CAXBGT010000266.1:0-6038 GCA_963975265.1 uncultured Saprospirales bacterium | reverse complement strand
AAACCAATGTAACAATTCATCGTATGGCGTTTCTTCACCTTTCTTCTCTAACTTATTTATTTTAGGAAAATATTCAGGAAAAAGTGTCTTTACAGCATCATCAATTAAAATTGCAGCAACTCCATCCGATCCTTCTTGCTCACCTTCGTAAACCAATTCTATTTTCCCAGTACCAGGAGACACATTAGGAACAATTGCAGCAACCGATGCGGGAGGGTTTGATCCTAGTTTGGTGGGAGAAAATTTAGAATGGGACCTAAGAAGTATCTCACAAGATCAGGCTATTGAAACTTTATATGCAGAACCTACAGAAGGAGAAGCATCAGAAATGTTTCCAGATGCAGATCTTCTTGATAAAAGTACAACTCAAGAAATATACTATAAGTCGTTCAATAATAAAATAGTAGAAATAGGCAGAAGTGGCTTGGACCCAGTACTTGGAATTATCAACTTAACTTTTAACAACGAGGGTGAGTCTGTTCTTAGAAGAGCTCCTATGGCATTTGGAGATGCTTATGACGACGAATCTAGCTTTATGATCGCTGCTCCGTCGTCTGTGATCCCGGACACATTATTCCCAGGACTATCTGGATTTATAGATTCTATGAGACTTACCGTTATCACTGACAACAACGATTTTGTTGATTCATGGGGAACATTGAGACTGCCTGGAGCAGATTATGAAGTATTAAGAATAAAGAGAACAACCAATACCAATGCCATTTTAGAAGTGAAAGCTCCTTTTATTGGATGGTCTGTGCTTGATGAAAACAATCCATTAACTGCAGCATTAGGTGACCTTGCGGATCTTTTGGGTGAGAGTACTACAACAAGCTACCAATTCTACGCTAATGACAATAAGGAGATTCTTGCAGATCTTACTTACAATGATCAGGACTCGTTGCTGACAGCCATATATAAAGGAGACATCATCACCGCGGTGAATGATGTAGACTTCAAGGATGTAACTGTAAAAACATATCCTAACCCAACATATGGTGACGTTACTTTTGAGTTGTCAAATTTACCAACTGGAGATTATAATGTGGTATTATACAATATTATAGGAAAGAGATTGTGGTCTCATAAATTCGATAATAATTCTAGAAGATTGAATGCAAATCTTAGTCATCTGAATAGAGGGACATACTTATACAGTATTGTTGATGGAAAGGGTAGAAAAATTACCACTAAAAGGTTAATGATTGTCACTCCATAAAATAATTTGAAATTATTTTTGACCATGAAAGACTGATAATCAAAGTGATAAGCACAACGGATGAAATTATGTAAATAAAAAGTACTATTGGGATTGCATTTTATCAAAATGAATTCTAAATTTGCAGTCGCTTAGAAAATATTTAAGCATCCTATATGGAAACGGTCCTTTAGCTCAGCTGGTTAGAGCATCTGACTGTTAATCAGAGGGTCCAAGGTTCGAGTCCTTGAAGGACCGCCGTTTCAAGCCCGTAGACTTAATGTTTACGGGCTTTTTTTGATGAAATTACCGTTCTTGCTTGTCGTATAAGTTGTCGTTTTGATAAGACTTGGAAGAATTACATGATACATAAATCGCTCGTGGCTAAGCCCCCTACATCATTAACTATCTCGGCTTTCCTGACAATTGGTATACAAGCAAACGAGCTTAGAAAAAAGCTAAAAAGAAAACCAAACAATTCAAATTTATCTGAGTTCAATATGGATACTTTTACAGTGGTCAAAATCTATTAAAACATGAGAGTATTATTACCTTTACTCCTCATTCTCTTCACTATACTAAAGCACTTTGTATAGTATATGGTTGTTCATTTACCACTTATAAAAGAACGATTAGCCATCTTGTCTAAAAGTAAAAAATGAAATATAAACTATTACAGAATTAGAAAAATAAGCCATGGAATTAGGTAAAGCTGCACAATACATATTAACAACAAATGGGGAAACACCTCTGGGTGAAAAATATTTTTATAGGGAAAATCAGGGCATTTGGTATATCATTACATTAATAAGTAGAAAGGAATCAGAAGAAAAGTTATACTAGAAGCTCGTTTAGAAGATATATTATGGCGCAAAGAAAAGCTTGATATTGGCGATACATTTTCCTTTGGCTGCTCCAAAACCTTTTATCATCCAATTTGGTGGCTGAAGACTATTAATAAAGGATTACAAGAATTCTTAGATAATATTCCTGATATCTCTGTAATCAAAGCGGAATATGCAGACTTAGATTTAAAAAAGGATAGTGACATAATACGATTAATAAAGATTGCACATGGCAGAGAGGTATATGCAAATAGAAATACTGATAGACTGTAGTGAAGATCGCGAAACTTACTGGCAAGCTGGATAATAAAAAACCATGATTGACCAAGTAGAAATCTTTGGATAAATGCATTATCCCACATTGAGCATTACGCAGAATTGATAGGCCGCGAATGCTCAATGTGGGTTAAATTTTTCCATATGCAGTCGAAGCTTGCCCTGATCACTAAATTTTCAGTTCCATATGGCCAATAGGTTGATGATATTTGATCTCCGGTTTCCTTTATTATTGCATTTTTTGATTATGATGTTAGACCAAGGTATGTAAACCTAGTTTGATCGATGTTGAATGCATCGGCCATTAAAAGAAGAATTTAATAATAATAATAATAATACAGAGGTTGTATGAGCTACGGTTCTAAAAGATTCATATATATATATATATCTATAGATTAGTCGCAAAAATCGCTTTTCACATCAGTTGCTCTAGTGTATATCAAGACTTTATGGTTAATGAAGTTATTTAAGAACAGATTAATAATGTACCTTCTGCTTTTTTTACCCAAAAATTAATACATCTTAAGTTAGATCAATAAATATCTAAACCAAAAATAGGGGCACATACTTCTAAAAGCGACACTAATTATACATATCAAAACACACAAATTTAAAATATGCAAAAATTCATATTCGTACTTTTTACGTTATTTCTTTTCACAGGTTTGTCAGCACAGCAAGTCACTTCTAAAAAAGTAGAAAACATAACTGTTTCAACTAGTTCTGTAAGACTCTTAGGAAAGTCCGATCAGATCAGAAATCTGACTAAGATGGAGGCCATTACAAAAGAAAAGAAAGACCTTATTAAAAAGAATAGAGCCACTCCTGAAAATTTCAAAGGTAGAAGATGTTCAAGTATGGCGAAAAATCTTGACAAAGAACACCAAGGTTCAGATCAACTAAGACAAACTGGATTCGAGCAATCTAAGCAGGTGATGGAAATCGAATTATTAGTAAATATCGACGGGATTGGAAATGGCTCTCCTACTGATCCAACAGGAGATGTAAGTAATGATCATTATGTACAAGCCGTTAATGGAACATTTGTAGCTGTATATGACCTTGAAGGAAATACGGTAGCTCAATTTTCAATGCAGACACTTTGGTCTTCAGTTGGGGCACAATCTGCCGGTGATCCGATTGTCCTATTTGATGAAATCGCTGATAAATGGATCATCACAGAATTTGCAGATCCATCAAATATACTGATTGCAGTGAGTGAAACTTCAGATCCACTTGGTAGTTATTTTGCATACTCATTCTCAACTCCTAACTTTCCTGATTATCCACATTATGCGATTACTCCAAAAGCTCTTGTAGTAACGACGAATGAAGGAGGTGCTGGGACACTCCACCAGTACTTTATTGACAGAGAAGCACTTATTGCTGGCGAAGACGACGTCACTATGCAAAGAATAGCCATAGAAGGCAGCCCAAATGCTGAGCAAGGATTTATAGTATCATCACCTGTAGACTGGAATGGTACAAATCTACCATTCGATGATAGACCTATAGCATTAAAAATTAATGATAGTTCTTGGGCGGGTGGTCCTGATGAAGATCAGATAGAATTATTCTCATTCAAAGTAGACTTTACAAATCAATTAAATACGACAGTCACACAGACCAATATAGTGTTGTCCCCATTTGACTCTTATCCATGCTCAGCTACTGGATTTGGTTTTGCATGTGTACCTCAAAGTGGAGGCGGAGGACTGGATGCCATACCAGAAGTAATCATGAACATCCCACACCTTAGGAACTTTGGAACACACGAATCGCTGGTTTTCAACTTTGTGACTGATGTAACAGATGGTGACAACTTATCAGGAATCAGATGGGTTGAGCTTAGAAGAAGCTCTGCAGATGAGGAGTGGGCACTTTACCAAGAAGGGACATTCTCTCCTGCTGATAATAAAGACAGATTTATGGGATCTGTAGCCATGGATGCAAATGGAAACATAGGTCTTGCTTATAATGTTACAAGTGCAGAAGAGTTCGTAGGAGTAAGATTCACGGGTAGATATGCTAGCGATCCGCTTGGAGTTATGACTGTCGAAGAAGTAAAAGTCGTAGAAGGACAAGGAACTATAAGTAGTGGTGGAAGATTTGGCGATTATGCTCAGATGAGTGTTTCGCCAAATGGCAATACATTTTGGTATACAACTGAATATGCTGGTGTTGGAAATCAAGTTACACAGACTAGAATAATTGCATTCGAGCTAGGTAGAGATTCTTTTGACCTTGCCGCTACAGCGATCGTAGAACCAGTGAGTTCAGCTATCTTAACAGATTCAGAATTAGTAACTGGAACAATTTCTAATCTTGGTCTCAATTCAATTTCAGAATATACTGCATCTTTAATCATAGACAATGTAGTATTAGAAAGTAAAAATGTAGATCATCCTCTTGCACTAAATGAAACAGTAGATGTACAGTTTGATACACCGGTAGATATGTCTATAATTGGAGATTACAAGATTGCAATTGCCGTTTCGACTGAAATTGATGAAAATTCAACAAACGATACACTTAGAAGAATAATTAAGCAGCTGCCCACATTAGAAGTTATGCTTTCGGCTTCTGTCCAAACGGATATCTGTGAAGACGTAATTACAGCTGCATTTTCTGTAAGGAATCTTGGTGCTGATGAGATTACATCGTTAACTATCAGCGCGAATGTGAATGGCGTAGATGCTGAAGCTTACTCATATACTGAGGGAATTGAAAGTGGACAAATAGCAAGTTTTGCGGGACCTGTTTCTACAGGCTTGATCATTGGAGAGAACGATATCGTTTTTACATTATCAGAAATTAATGGAGAAACAACAGATTTCAATCCCGAAAACAACAGTGTCGCTACGATTTCTAAACTACTCGACCCGTCAAATTTTATTACGTTCATATTTAATTCTGATAATTTCCCAGAAGAATCATCTTGGACGATCGTAAGTAATACGACAGGCAATGTGGTTAATGAAGGTCGACCCACTGCCACAAGTACAGAATACAGAGAAGACATTTGCGTAGACCCAGATGATTGTTTCACCATAACTGTTAACGATTCTTATGGCGATGGGATCTGTTGTTCTTATGGAGTTGGAAATTTTATAGTACTTGACAAGAATGGCGATCTACTGTTATACAATGGAGGCGAATTCGGATTTGAAGTAACGAATATGTTCTGCCAAGATCCAATAGAATGCCTACTTACAGCAACTATAGACATAGTAGATGCCTCTGCAGATAATGTAGCAGACGGAAGTATTATGATAAATGCCAGTAATGGAATAGCTCCATACACGTACAGCCTTAATGGAGATCCAAGTCAAGAAAATCCAATATTTGATAATTTATTACCTGGAGAATATATCATACTAGTTACTGACGCTACTGGAGGATGTACTTTCGAGGATTCTATTACGGTGGGTGTGATTTCGAGCACTTTTGACGTAGATGGTATATCAGTAGAGCTGATAGTTGCTCCAAATCCTACTGATGGTATATTTGAGTTTCAATTGAAAAATTTACCATCCAGTGAAAAATTTATTGAAATTCAGATATATGATGTTACTGGCAGATTGATTCAAAATAGAATTATAGGAAAATATAATGACTCTTTTATAGGTATGTTCTCATTATTGAATTACCCAAATGGGACTTACTTCCTAAGAGCGGTACATACTAAAGTGAATATATTAGAAAAAATTATTAAACGA
>CAXBGT010000265.1:0-6106 GCA_963975265.1 uncultured Saprospirales bacterium | reverse complement strand
AGATCTCGTATTAGTGTTATCAGATTGGACCAATGAAAATCCACATAGTGTCTTAAAAAATCTTAAAAGAGGAAATGAATGGTATGGTTGGAAAAAGGGTACTTCTACGCCGTTAAATAAAGTAATTGCTCAAGGTGGATTGGGCGCTCAATTTAATTTCTGGAAACAGCGAATGGAAGGTGCTGATATCGCAGATGTATATTATGATACGTTTTTGGTCAATGGAAAACCTATTCAAAATTATGAAACTTTGAAGCCAGGTGAAAAAGTAAGAGTAAGAATCATAAATGCAGCAGCATCAACTTATTTTTGGTTGACATTTGGAGGCGATATACCATTGCTAATCTCCAGTGATGGGATCGATGTGATGCCTGTGAAACAAGAAATGATCCTCCATGGAGTAGCTGAAACCTATGACTTTGTTTTTATGATACCAGAGAGGGGTAAAATTGAACTAAGAGCTACGGCACAAGACGGATCAGGATATAGCTCTGTATTTCTTGGGGCTGGAGATCCATTAGAAGCGACAGTGATTCCATCACCAGATAAGATAAAGATGATGACAATGATGGCTAGTATGGACATGAAGATGGGTGCTCCTGCAATAAAGTTTAGGCCTTCTAAACCAAATCCTCAAAAACTGATGGAAAAATATGGGATGAGTCATGACATGAATAGTATGGGTAATATGGAGATGAATAATGATGAGCCCATGGAAAAGCAAGCAAAAGATATGGGCAACGGGCAAATGAATCATACGCAAGGCAAGGAAATGGATAAGAATAAGGGCATGAAAATGAAGGGAATGAAAGAGATGAAGGACTTATCAATGATTAATATGTCTGAAGATTTTGAGTATAATTATCTTAAGGCTAAAGAAAAAACTAATTACGGTCCTTATGCACCTGTGAATGAAATATTGCTAAATCTGACAGGTAATATGAATAGATATATCTGGAGTCTTAATGGTATACCGCTTAGTGAAACAGACAAAATAAAAATAAAAAGAGGAGAAATAACCAGGATAACTTTTAATAATTTGACTATGATGCATCACCCAATGCATTTACATGGTCACTTCTTTCTGGTATTAAATGAGCACGGAGAATACAGCCCTCTAAAACACACTGTCAATGTAGCTCCAATGAAAAAGATTACTATCGAAATTTTGGGTAATGAACAGGGAGATTGGATCATGCACTGTCATATTTTATATCATATGATGGGTGGAATGGCAAGGATATTTAGTTATGGTGATGAAAGAGATGAGCGAATGAACGGATTTCCTATAGAGAAACTAATTCATGAAACCGACCAACGATATACTTGGGGTACTGTTACAGGAATGTCACAGATGAGTGCGGTTAATATTACCACTTCAAATTTAAGAAATCAGTACAATCTAGATGTAGAATATGGCTATAATGGAAATGTAGAAGCCGAACTTACATACGAAAGATATCTCTCTGATTATGTCAGGATTTTTGGAGGGATAAATATGGAAAACGATAAAAGGAACAGCCTTGACACAGTAAATTTTACAGCAGTAGCAGGCATGAGATTTCTTACACCTTATCTCTTCAACCTTGACATTCGACTAGATTCTAAAATAAGACCTAGAATAGGAATCGGGCGAGAATTAATGATATTCCCAAGAACTTCTATATTTGGGTATTATGAATATCAATTTGATTTTGGAGCTATCACTGAACTAGAACAAGAACAATCTTTTCAAGGAGAGTTGGTTTGGAGTAGTGGTATTCAGTTTATGCTTACGCGTAATTTAAGGATTGCAGGATCATATGACAATAGGTATGGAATAGGTGGAGGATTGAGTATGTTGTTTTAAAAGAAGTAACTTCAAGGTGTACAAGGTAAGTTATTCGTATTGTCACTATTAGTCAAGTTATCGTCAATTATTGATAATTGGATATGAATTTGTTCCGTTAACTTTGGTTTAAATAGAATATATGAAACATACATATAGAGTATCAGGAATGACCTGTAATGGATGCGTTACAAGCGTCAAGAAATCTTTAGAGGCACACGTTAGTATTAGTAATGCTGAGATCGACCTAAAATCGAATAAGGCTGTGTTATCAATGGATAAGCATGTTGGAATAAATGAGCTCCAAAAGCAATTGAATGCATCTGGATTGCATTATGTGATAAGTGAAAATACTGAAGAACCTAGCAAGCAAAAAGCCAATCAAAAAAAAATAATTAACACTGGTTCAGGAGAATATTACTGTCCAATGCATTGTGAAGGTGAAAAAACTTATGACACATTAGGAGATTGCCCTATATGTGGTATGGATTTATTAGAAATGCCAAAAGTACAAGCTAGTGTGTCGCAATATACTTGTCCGATGCATCCAGAAGTTGTTCGGGATCAACCCGGTGATTGTCCTATTTGTGGCATGGATTTGGTTGCAATGCTGCCTTCCGAAGGTGCGGCAAATAAAACTTATAAGGACTTATTGAGGAAATTTAAGATTGCTTTGATATTTACAATACCAATTTTCATCTCAGCGATGGGTGATATGATTCCTGGAAAACCATTAAATTCAATTGCTTCTGAGATGTCCTGGTCTTGGGTTCAACTTATTTTATCTTTGCCTGTAATATTTTATGCTGGATGGATGTTCTTTGAGAGAGCTTGGAGATCTATTTTAACATGGAATTTAAACATGTTTACTTTGATTGGGATAGGAACGGGGGTTGCATGGATATTCAGTATTATTGGACTCATATTTCCAGAAGTGTTTCCAGAACAATTCAAGTCTGAAAGTGGTGTTGTACATGCATATTTTGAAGCGGCAACAGTAATTCTTACTTTAGTATTGTTAGGTCAATTGCTTGAAGCTAGAGCACACAATCAAACCAGTGGAGCTATAAAAAAGCTATTAGAGCTAGCTCCCAATGAAGCAACAAAGGTCGATGCAAATGGCAATGACCATCTTGTGTCTATCCATGATATTATTGTTGGGGATATACTAAGAGTTAAGCCTGGTGATAAAGTGCCAGTTGATGGCATGGTCACAGAAGGGGCGAGTAATGTAGATGAATCTATGATATCAGGAGAACCTCTTCCGGTTGCGAAAAAAGAGGGTGATAGAGTAACTTCAGGTACGATCAATGGTACAAGATCATTTCTGATGCAAACTGAAAAAGTGGGCTCAGACACAATGTTGTCTCAAATCATCCAAATGGTAAATAATGCAAGTAGATCAAAAGCACCTATACAAAAATTGGCAGACAAGATTTCGAGGTATTTTGTTCCAGTGGTAATAGCTATATCTATACTTACGTTTATAGTTTGGTATGTATTTGGTCCTGAACCTGCATTGGTTTATGCATTTGTGAATGCAATAGCTGTACTGATTATTGCATGTCCATGTGCTCTGGGACTAGCGACACCTATGTCTGTTATGGTTGGTGTCGGAAAAGGAGCTCAGAATGGAGTACTGATAAAAAATGCAGAAGCATTAGAAAAACTGAATGACATAGATATACTCATAACTGATAAAACAGGAACGATCACAGAAGGAAAACCATCAGTAAATAAGGTTGTTTCAGTACATGGTAATAATACAGACCCTCTAATATCTCTAATTGCATCCATTAATAAATCCAGTGAACATCCACTAGCAGAAGCAATAGTTGGGTATGCTAATTCTAAAGAAATTCAATTTAAAGACGCTCAGAATTTTGAGTCAATATCTGGAATGGGTGCCAAGGGTATTGTACATGGCATATTGGTCGCCATTGGAAATGCTAAAATGATGAAGTTAGAAAATGTGACTATTTCCAGAAATGTGTCTGAAGAGGTTGAGATAGAACAGAAACAAGGCAGAACAGTATCATACATAAGCACAGATGGCCAGTTGGCAGGGTATGTCTGTATTTCAGATGCAATCAAAGCCTCTAGTTTCAAAGCTATAAAGACGCTCCAAAAAAGAGGAATTGAAGTTGTAATGCTTACTGGTGATAACGCTAATACTGCGGAAGCTGTAGCTAAGCAAATTGGTCTTGCAAATTACAAAGCGGACTACCTGCCTGAAGATAAACTCAAATACATTCAGGCACTTCAATCTAAAGGCAAAAAAGTAGCTATGGCAGGTGATGGTATTAATGATGCTCCTGCGCTCGCTCAATCTGATGTCGGAATAGCTATGGGGACAGGTACTGATGTCGCGATAGAATCAGCCGAAGTTACATTGATTAATGGTGACCTATCTGGAATAGAAAAAGCTATTAATCTTGGTCATGCCACTATGAAAAATATAAAACAAAATCTCTTTTTCGCATTTGCATATAATGTTTTGGGGATACCTCTAGCGGCTGGAGTATTATTTCCAGTATTTGGACTGTTATTGTCACCTATGATAGCTGCTGCTGCTATGAGCCTGAGTTCATTTTCGGTAATTGCGAATAGTCTGAGGTTAAGAAATGTGGATTTGGAATCATAGCTCAAATCAAAGGCACTGGTATTGGCACACAAAGCTTAATCAAATACCCTATGATAATAAGGTCGGAATTGAATGCTACTATGATTTCTATAGCAACTCAATAAAACGAATAATTAAGATATGCACCAACATACATATGATACCAATGGTAATATTACTTGCTGTTCACTAGAAGAGAAAATAGATAGATTGACTTCACCACCATCCCTAGTGGATGAATCTGAAGATCGTGGCGATCGGCAACACATTAGTAAAACTAATAATGTTCATGGAGATGAACGCAATCATGCAGACTTTGGTAAAGCGCCTGCAATCATCAGCTTTGTTCTTCTGGTGACAGGACTTGCTCTTGATCATTTTATACCAAACGAATTTTTCGATGGCTGGATTAGGATTGTTTGGTATCTAGGGGCTTACTTTCCAGTCGCATATTCGGTCATCCGAGAAGCTATTGAAGCATTAGGAAAAGGACAAGTATTCACAGAATTTTTCCTGATGAGTATTGCCACGATTGGTGCCTTTGCTATTGGTGAATATCCAGAAGGCGTGGCAGTAATGCTTTTCTATGCGGTTGGCGAATTATTTCAATCCGCAGCGGTTAAGAAAGCAAAAAACAATATCACGGCATTGTTAGATGTTCGTCCAAAAATAGCTAGTGTAAACAGGAATGGAGTGTATGAAGAAGTGCATCCTGAATTAGTTAGCATAGATGAGACTATAAAAGTAAAAGTGGGTGAAAAAATACCATTAGATGGAAAACTTGTGAGTAATAGCGCAAGTGTAGATTCTGCCGCAATAACAGGTGAGAGTAAACCTCTTAGTATCACAAAGGGAGAAAAGGTATTGGCAGGATCAATCAACTTAGAAGGTGTGATTGAAATTCTAGTCACAAAAGAATTTAAGGATAGTTCTATTTCTAAAATATTAGATCTAGTCCAAAATGCTACAGCCAAGAAAGCGAAAACAGAGTTACTGATAAGAAGATTGGCAAAGATTTATACGCCGATAGTCGTGTATATAGCAATAGCCATCTGCGTACTTCCTTTCTTTTTGGTAGACGATTATCAATTTAGAGATTGGTTGTATAGATCACTCATTTTCCTTGTTATATCTTGTCCGTGTGCCTTGGTAATTAGTATTCCTCTTGGATATTTTGGTGGTTTAGGTGCTGCATCTCGCAATGGTATTCTATTTAAGGGGGCGACATTTATGGATCAATTGACATCTATGGATACTTTAGTGATGGATAAAACAGGGACCGTAACCAAAGGTTTATTCTCAATTAAAGACATTAGTACTAAGAATGGTACTAGTGAAAAAGAACTCATGGATAAGCTGCTAGCGCTTGAAAGTGAATCCACTCATCCGATTGCTAAGGCGATTATGCAATATGGAAATTCGAATTTTGTAGCTAAGGATGTACAAGAAGTAGCTGGGAAAGGAATGATGGGAGAAGTAGATGGAAGTAAACTATTGGTAGGTAATGCCAAGTTATTAAGGTCCAATAATATTGAAATACCGTCGGAAATATATGATATCGTCGATACTATTGTGATGGTGGCTATTGATGGAAAGCTAGCTGGGTATGTCACTTTAGCGGATCAACTTAAAGATGATGCCCAAAAATTTGTGAA
>CAXBGT010000264.1:0-6106 GCA_963975265.1 uncultured Saprospirales bacterium | reverse complement strand
TTATGACTTTCTTAATAGAGCCTGGAGAATTGGGAAGTGGTGTCACTTTTGACTCCAAAGTAAGGACTAGTGATATCAGTATTAAGTATCAGAATGAAGTGCAACGGGCCATCCCTTGGGCACTCCGACAAGGAATCAAAGGCTGGGAGATCACAGATATTAAGATAACACTTGTTGAAGGATCAGAACATAATGTGCATTCAAATCCTGGAGATTTCCTTCTTGCCACACCGATGGGAATAATGAGGGGGATAGAAGCTGCGGATACAGATCTACTAGAACCGATGTACACATTTCAGATCAAAGCCCACAGTGATCTATTTGGACCAATTGCAAGTGATATTAATCAGATGAAAGGTGCCATAGGAACTCCAACATTTGAGGGTGAATTTTTCACTTTAGAAGGTCGAGTTCCTGTGGCAACAGCAATGGATTACAGTATTAAATTTAATGCAACTACTTCGGGTAAAGGTAGATTGAAATTGAAAGTGGATGGATATCAAAAGACTGAAACTTCAACTGAGAAAACCAGAGAATATCGTGGTGTGTCTCCATTGGATGAATCGTTGTGGATTTTACATAATCGGGGTGCGTTCAAGGCAGAGGATAGGGTGAGGTAGGTGAACAAGATTATAGAAAATAAGGGGGTAATCTTCCATCTTGAAGAGGCCTTTATTAAATGAAAATACATATATATTTATGCATTGGTTACAGAGAGAGCATCATAATTGCAAAACGAACATTATTATGAAAATTTTGAAATGTATTTTGTTGCTACTAGGTGCAATACAGTTAGGTTTTTCTCAAAGCGAATACAACTTCAATTATCAGTATTTCTATTTTAATGATGGATTGGTCTTTGTTGATTCGCTGACTAATAGGGTGTTTGCTCTTGGAGCAGATGGAGAATTATTATTTGGGCACTTAAATGAAACTACATCCCAAAAGAAATATTATAGAAATCATCAAGGCAGGAATTCAGGTCGTTCATTGATTCAGGAAATTCAAAATAGAAGCCTTACGATGGTCGATGATGACATATTTCAATTACAAAATGTGAATGGAAACTGGCTATATCTAGAGATTGATGATAGTGATTTGGATTTTGACCTCGCATCTCTTAAAACATGTAAAATAAATGGAGCTGAGATATTAATTACTAAAGATGTGGATTGGGGTTTAGGTATCTTCATTTTGTTTTTTAAAGAGACCTTAATTGGTATTTCTGAGGATGGTGAACTCGGTCTTCAGGAAAAAATAAAATTGAGCACATTTGACAAAGATGCAATTGAGAAAGAATTAAAAGTGAGATATCCAAAGCAAACGCCGAGAAGTGATATTTCATATTTTACTTTTATAAATGGTCATACAAGATTGGTAGATGAAAACAAGCAAACCGTATCGGAGTATAAGCTAGGACAAGGTGAATATGCTGGAATACATCTTAAAAGTGAGAAGTATGATTCAAGTGAATTACAAATTATCACTGGATCTCTAGTTGTTGATGATCTAGAAAAATTAAAAGGGAAGCTATTCCGTGATTCTACCGAATTAGATAAAGAGATATATTATGTTCATGTGGTTAAAAATATAATTGCGAGAATTGTGAAGCAAGATACATCTTGTTACGTGTTGGATTATGAAACACTGATATACCATAAAGTAGCTAACAACAAGAGCATATTTATCGGAAAAAATATAGTTGTTGCCAATACTGGTAATGAAATTGTACTTGTGAATAGAGGTGGGAAACTCCAATCCCTATTTGATATAGAGACTCTATCACTAATTAAAAAAATAAAGCTAAGCTTATACGAAATGAAAGTTGTCAACATCTTTGTCAAAGATAAATATTACCTCTATGATAGGTCAGGAAAACAGAAGATATTCGATATAGGATATGATAACATTTTTATGAATGATAGGTACATTGTAATACGCGATGCAGGGCAAAAAATGCTATATAATAGCCAATTCAAAAAGATGGATATGTCGCGAGCAAAGCATTGGGGTTTATTTAGTTACTCCCCGGAACTTATAGATAAAGAAACCAATCAATCAATGTATTTGTATTACGATAATACTATTAATGTAGTAGCGGAACCGACGGATATACTTATCTGTGACAGTGAAAGTGGTACAAGTTTTTATAACAATATTGATAACAGTAAGAAAAATAGGTTTATCCAAAATGAATATGCAGTTACTTCTGGTTCTGATTTTTCTAAGCAATTAGAGGTGCCAGACACTACATTTTGGAAGTCCTATGCTTTTAGTTTTATTGCTGATTCAGTAGCTAACTTAATACATTTAGAAGATGTCTCAACATATGATTATCTAGATGGTCTCTTGTTGGCACATTATGAGAAAGACTATGTACCTGAATCGCCTTTTATATACTATAAAAATGGTAAAAAAGGATTAGCAAGGCAGGTCAGATATGACTATAAAACTGAGAGTAAGAAATTTTCTTCCTTTTTTGAATACGATGGAGATGTAGTTTTTACATATCATAATACTACTCATCCAATACGCTTTACTTTAGATGGATTACATGGATATATTGAAATTAATAAGCATCCATTTGCCAAGGAACTTGGATTATTTGAAGGTGGTTATGCTAGATATACCTTACCTTCTGGTCAATCTGGATGGCTGTCCAAACATGGTGATTTGATAGATGATTAAGAACATAAACCATAGATAATTATATTCGGAAAAATAAAGATTCTACTTCAAAGTCGCAATCCCATCCAACTTTGTTGCCAACTCATCAAGTGATGTCTCAGTGTGAATCTTGATTAATGCTTGTCTCACTGGTGTAAACTGGTTGTGCATTGGGCAAGGTTGACTATCATTACATTGGCTTAAGCCCAATCCGCAGCCTACATAAATCTGATCACCGTCTAAGACTTCAACAATCTGACGAAGATTGATTTTGACTCTGTCATCATCATTGATCCAAAAACCTCCATGAGGCCCTTTGATAGATTGTACCAAACCACTTTTAGAGAGTTGTTGCATTATTTTACCGGTGAAAGCTTCAGGTGAATCGATAGCTTTGGCAATAGCCTTAACACCTACTCTTTCTTTTATTTGAGACTTATGAGCTATATGTATCATAGCTCTAATTCCGTATTCACATGCTTTGGAAAACATCTTAAATTTTTATCTTTAAAAAGTAAATATAAGGATAATCTGATCTTTTATTCTTGTTTTAGGGTGAGATGTGGTCTCTCTTTTTCTTTATTAGATTTAAGAGTATAATAATAAGACCGATTACAATTAGTAAAGACCCGGCAGAAACCATTTCATAGTAGTATTTCATAATCCCCCATCCTTGCCATTGCATTAGTCCTTGTACAAAGAGTAAAATTTCTGTAAGAACTAGACCACTAATAAAAAATATTATCCCAACAAAGTTAAGTGACCTAGCTTGTATTTTGGAAATCATACCAAATGCAAATAGAGATAGACCACCTAACATCAAAAGATGTATGAATCCAATAACAAAATTCCGAATCGTATATGAGACTTCCGCTAAGGCTGGAATTGCAACCATTGATTGTATGAGAATCTTTAAGACCAATGCTAAAAGTGACAACTTGAGAATATCGTAAATATAAGGGGTCACTGTTTTCTTAATTGGAGTCTTAATCTTAATTAGAATTTTTATAAAAATTACTAAAGCAATCAATTGTATGATCACACCAATGCTATTAATCATAAAAATTCCAATATGAGGAGTAGACCATGATATTGCTAGCGCATAAGTCAGCACGGTACCACTTAACAATGTCCAATATAATAGACCACCTTTTTTGTCATTGATAATAATTTGATGAGATTTTATGATTGCAAAGACTACAGCTAACAGCGAAAAAATAAACCAACCATTAAATTGAAAATGCAAGTAAAACTGAATAGAAGCGTAATAGACAGCGGTTCCTTTAAACCCTAAAGCCATTATTGGACCAAGTGCCCATGTTCCTAAAGTCGATAACGCTAAAAAGAATAGGCTTGTTTTCAAAAAAATTTTTGGCAATTGACCTTGATCAGATATATTGGGTTCTTTCCACACCTTATATGCAAATAGATATATTAAGACTATATGAAGCGTAGAAAATATTATTGATAATGATGCATAACCTATGAAAGGAAAAGTAAACAACATTCCAAATACGGTTGCTTGTAATGCCCAAAATAACTTCGAATATTTACTCCATTCTAATCGAAATGTGTCAACAATTATAATGTAAAAAATACCAAAGAGCCAACCCAGTAAAGCTACATGAGAATGACCATGTTGTATATTTCGATAATTGAACCATTCGGGCATGTCGAAGACAAAAGCAGATCTCATCGCGAGACCCAAAATGGCAGCTATTAGGAAGAAAGTAACAGACAAGATTATAGGTAACTTCAAGAAATCTGTTTTTGGTTGATTCATACAAATACGATGCTCATAAATAGCGTATATAAAATACGTATCTACCATAATATTATTGGCGGATACGTATTCTACAGTTTTGAGGATTATGTTACTTGGCGTTATCTATGTCGTTCTGATAAATAAACTCAAGAATGTCTCTGGCATCACCAATTGATACGTTCTGATTGGGCATCCGAGTCATACATTCTTCCAAAAGTTTCTGTGCCGTTGGATCTTTATCTAGCATAACTTCTACATTTGTGATCATATTCATAATCCATTCTGGTTTTCTTTTTGTGGTCATCCCAGCCCAACTAGGACCCACGACTCTAGAACCTTTTAACTTGTGGCATGCAGCGCATTTCATTTCATAGATTGCAAGTCCTCGTTTTACCATTTCTTGGTTTAGCGGGTCGTTTAGAGTTACATTTTTAATTTCTCCAACGCCAAGGCCATTTTCTGCTGAAGTAGCTTGTTCTTTACGTTCTCTTTTGATCTTTTGAGAAGGGCTTTCTTTCTTGTCACCACAAGCAAAAATTACGGTCATTATTAAAGTAAATATTAGAATCTTTTTCATTGTTTATTATAATTTTAGGTAGTAAAAAATGTTTCTTCTTTATCTGTAGTTAGTGTTGTTTCGAGTTTTCTAGCGGTCTCTTCTATTGTATCATTTCCATAGATAGAATGCAGTTCCGATCTTATAGAAGCGACCATTCCAAAGTAAGGACACTTATCACAATTTCTACAATCCTTTTGTCCCAGCATGCAATCATTGATGAGCCTATCGGATTGCTCAAGTTCTCTTATAACATGCATTAGTTTATTTGCTTTCTGATCAAGGGTCATGAAGAAACCTCCATTGCGTCCTTTTTTTGATTCAATCAGTTTCTTCTTTGTTAAGCTTTGCAAGATTTTGGATAGCATAGGTTCACTTACTTTAATATTAAATGCTAGCTCTTTGACACCAATAAGAAAATCCAATTCGGTGTGTAGTGCTAAGTACAACACTGACCTTACTCCATATCTACTTGTCTTACTTAACATAATTAATAGCTGAATATAAACCAAAGATAAAAGATAAAAAGATAAAATGATCTTTTTATCTTTTATAATTTGAAATGAACTATATTTGTGATATTATTTATTAATTAACTTAATCAACTCAGATGAAAAAGCAATTTAAATATATACCGGTGGCCCTTTTTGCAATGGCGATCTTAGGTGTATTCTTTTTTGGCTGTAACACCAGCCAAAAATCAACTTCAGGAGCATTAGATAACGATGCGGCAAGTGCTGTTTACGTAGCCCCTGGAGAATATGACGAGTTTTATGGATTTTTCTCAGGTGGATTTAGCGGACAAGTGTCCGTTTACGGTCTTCCATCAGGTCGTTTGCTCAAAGTAATTCCAGTGTTCTCCCAAGACGCAGAGAAGGGATACGGATACAATGAGGAAACTAAACCTATGCTTAATACTAATTTTGGATTTATACCTTGGGATGATGCCCATCACCCTGAACTATCCCAGACCAATGGGGAGACAGATGGTAGATGGCTTTTTATCAATGGTAACAATACTCCTAGAGTAGCAAAAATAGACCTCACTACTTTTGAGACTACCGAAATCATAGAAATTCCAAATAGTGGCGGTAATCACAGTTCACCATTTACCACTG
>CAXBGT010000263.1:0-6114 GCA_963975265.1 uncultured Saprospirales bacterium | reverse complement strand
AGACTTACTCATTACTGTAGCATCTAACACTTCTCCTTTTTGCAAGGCTAATCCACCTTTCAGTACTTTCTTTTCCCCAGCCTCAGTTTCTAAGATGATATCAACAGTACAAGCTTCTGGAATTGTGACTGACAGCTCATTTGCTTTGAAGTCTCCATGAGTCATAGTTGACACATGCGATTTACTATCTGGTGACCATGCTCCCATAGAGTGAGGATTCGCTCTAGCATATTGTTTAACTGGCTTCGGGGCTCTACGGTCGGAATTACCTTCTCGTAATACAGGATTTACTGCACTACCTTTTAGCTTATTGTATTTCGCTGCAATCTCTTTCTCATCATCACTTGTTGGATCATCTGGATAATCAGGCAATGCATAACCTTTAGCTTGTAATTCTGCAATCGCAGCTTTCAACTGAGGCACAGATGCGCTGATATTAGGTAATTTAATCACATTGGCTTCTGCCTTTTTTACTAAGTCACCTAGATAAGCAAGATCATCAGTGATGCGTTGATCTTCTTTTAGAAAATCAGAGAACTGAGAAATTATTCTTCCCGCTAACGATATATCTCTTGTTTCCAACTCTATTTCTGCCGCATTTGTAAAGGCATCCACTATAGGAAGAAAAGAAAAGGTTGCCAGCATCGGTGCTTCATCTGTCTTAGTGTATATGATTTTGTTTTTACCCATGATTCTGTTTTATATATTTAATTATCAAACTGAAAATCCAGAAGCCGATAAAGCATCGATTTTATGATTCAGTTAATGAAGGGCACAAATGTACAAAACGCTAAATAAATGTAAGCTACAGACTGTAAATTTATGACTTAAGAAAAACGATCTATGTAATACGTACATTATTTGTAGATTAGTGGTAGAGAAATTCTATTTATGAAGTACAACCTGACAATAGTTGTCGCTGTTCTATTTGCGACTATTATACTGTATTCAACACCCTACCACTTTCATAATCATGCTTATACACATGATATAGAAAACACATATGTTGCTCTCGACACCACTACAACTGATATTTCGATAACAGCATGCCAAGGAGACACAATAAATGGTCACACGGATACAGGCATGTATATTGACTCATTCACTGTAGAAACACCCAATGACAGCATTGTTAATCTGAGCCTCTTCGTGATTTTAGTTGATACTGGGTTTATTTCTAGTAAGGTTTGTGGTGGAGATACTGTTCTTGGTTATACAGAAACTGGAATATATCTAGACACCTTTCTAACTTTTACTGGATGTGATTCCCTTCGGATATTAGATTTGATAGTGCAAGACTCAATAGTTACCGATACAACTGTCATCATTTGCAACGGATTATCTTACGAAGGATATGATACTACTGGAACTTACATTGATACCCTGTTTACAACTATAGGATGCGACTCTGTTAGAATACTGGATCTGTTGGTTGTTGATTCCTTTGCCGTGGATACGACCATTGTGATGTGCCAAGGTCAAAGTTTTGAAGATTATTTCCTAACTGGAATATACATCGACACTTTAACATCACTTGGAGGATGTGATTCGGTGCGAACACTTGATCTGATAGTTAACCCAAGTTATGTAATAGATACAAATGCTATAATATGTTTTGGAGATACTTTTTCTGGATTTTTCGAATCTGGAGTATGGATAGCCTCTTTTACTACGATAAATGGCTGCGACTCTATACAAAATATCAATCTTACAATTCTCAATATTGATACTACATCTTTGGTTGATATTATCTGTAGAGGTGATACTATTTATGGCTATTTTGAATCTGGCATTTATGTTGATACATTAACAAGTCTTATTGGTTGTGATTCTATAAGAATTCTAGATCTTTCTGTTATTGAAACTGTGACCACTTCCGTAGCAGACACCATATGTAAGGGGTCCAATTTTCAAGGTTATACAGAAAGTGGAATGTATACTGATACACTTACTAATGTAAATGGATGTGATTCAATCAGAATTCTTGCCCTTGAAGTTTTAAATAATACTCAAATATTGATTAGTGCAACGATCTGCGAAGGAGACACTTTAGGAATATATACCCAGCCAGGCAATTATGTTGATACATTAACAGCGCAAAATGGCTGCGACTCTATCGTATTCTTAACGTTGAATGTAATAGAAACTCTTTTTGCTGTCATCGACTCTACTATTTGTGACGGAATGAATGTAGCGGGATATGATAGTACCGGTATATTCTTTGATACGCTGATCAACATCAATACGGGTTGTGATTCAATAAGAAGACTTAACCTTACGGTAAACCCAAGAGATACAATAATATTCTTTGATACCATATGCCAGGGAAATCAAGTATTTGGATACACGGAAACGGGGATCTATTACGACGAACTTCCATCTGATACAGAATGTGACTCTTTGAGAATTTTAAACCTTACTGTAAGACTAACTTATGAAATTGATACTTTGATTAATTTATGCATAGGGGATGAAATAAATGGCCATACAGTGGATGGCATGTATGTTGACTCTCTCTCAACAAGAACAGGCTGCGATTCAATAGTCAATTTAGAAATCGTATTACGACAACCGGCTTTCACTTCAATTAATAGTACTCTCTGTCGAGGAAACGCTATCGGCGGATATACAGAATCGGGTAACTACGTAGATACACTCCAAACTATCTATGGATGTGATTCTATTAGAACAATTGATTTGGAGATAATAGAACCTCTCCTGGGCAACCTAAGCATTCAGATTTGCGAAGGGGAATCATTTGAGTCCTATACTGAACAAGGTATATACAAGGATACATTGTTTACATTCACTACTGGATGTGATTCTATCAGAACTCTCAACTTAAATGTGATCCCTCCTGTATTTGAATCTGTAGAGTCGATCATATGCGAAGGAACAAATTTTGAAGGATATGATAGTGCAGGAACGTTCATAGATACATTGGTCTCGCATATTGGATGTGATTCTATTAGAACAATTACACAATCAGTAATCCCATACCAACAAGAAGAGCTTAGATATAATATATGTAATGACTTCTCTGTCGAAGGATACAATGCTCCAGGGACCTACTTGGATACTTTCCCTTCCTTAATCACTGGTTGTGATTCTATCCGATCGATAATAATTACAGATGACTTAGTCGCTGAAACCATTAAACTTACGATCTGCAATGATGATTTCTTCGCTGGGTACGCCGAAACAGGACTTTATATAGATACACTTAAGACAATCACATACGAATGTGATTCCCTTCGCATAATAGACCTTACCGTAAAGCCTATCTCATTCATTGATCTGAGTGATACCATTTGTGAAGGGGATAATTATGAAGGATATACAGAAGAGGGAATTTTCATCGACACGTTAATCACTAATTTAGGCTGTGATTCAATTAGGACGATTGATCTATCTGTAACTCCTCGGTCCTATCTTAGGATTGATACTTTAGTTTGTATTGGCTCCATTGTTTTAGGATATAACCAACCTGGAAAACATATCGATACCTTAGTCGCAGCTTCTGGTTGTGATTCAATAAGAGATTTAAGACTCGAAGTCGTTACAACAATGCTAGAAATAGAGAATGTAACAATATGTGAAGGCGAGTCATATCAAGGTTTTACAGAATCAGGTGCCTATCAAGATACAATAGTAAGCATTGCAGGTTGTGATAGTTTGATAATAATTTTATCTCTTGATGTTGTGCCACTCCCTTCATTTACTATCGATACCACAATTTGTGAAGGAGATGATCTTTTTGGTTTTACAAATCCTGGAGTATATAATATCATTCTAGAAAATGATGAGGGATGTGACACTCTAATTGAACTTAACATGAATGTATTGCCACTTCCAGATTGTTTGACTTCGACAGAAGAAAGTGAAGTAATAGATAGTAAGTTATTTCCGAATCCAGCCACAGATTTTGTGACTGTATCAAGTTCTCAGATAATAACGTCAATCACCATTTTTAATACAGAGGGAAAATTAATTAATAATGTTGTTTCACCTAATGTAAATGAATACAGATTAAACTTAGAACTGTATCAAAATGGACTATATTTCATCAAAATAAGGACTGATAATGGCAGTCATGTGCATCGGTTTTTGAAATTATAAATATTGCGTAATGCTATAAATTTGAAGCAACATAAAAGCTTTCCAAGACTATAGTTAACTTGGCCAGAGATTAGTTCACCGATCGCAGGTGACACATCCCGCAGTCCCGCTGGGCTCTCAATGATCTAGTATAAAATGTAAAAAGCCCACCCGCAATTCTGCAAGTGAGCTTAAATCTTAAATATATTTTCCTATTAATCCAAATTGATTAGCTATTTTTTTTCAAGTTTTCCCAGTAATTGTCGAACTCTTCCATACTGTAGAATGATACTTCTCTTGGTTTACTTCCTCTTGCAGGTCCAACGATTCCAAGTTTCTCCATTTGATCCATAATTCGACCTGCTCTATTATAACCAAGTTGCATAGTTCGTTGAATACTAGATGTTGATCCATTTTGACTACCAACTACTAATCTTGCTGCCTCTTCAAATTTGGAATCCAAATCACTGAATTTAAGTTTGGAACCTTCACCTCCTAATTCTTCTTCTCCCTTAAACTCAGGCAAATAGAATGGGGTTGGATATCCTTGTTGACCAGAAATATGATCTATAACTCTTTCTACTTCTGGAGTATCAACAAATGCACATTGTAACCTGACGATATTGCTGCCTACATTAAGAAGCATATCTCCTCTACCTATTAACTGATCCGCACCTCCTGCATCCAATATCGTTCTACTATCAATTTTAGATGTTACCTTAAATGCCAATCTTGCTGGGAAGTTAGCTTTGATGATTCCTGTAATGATATTTACAGATGGTCTCTGAGTTGCAACTACCAAGTGTATCCCAATTGCTCTTGCCAACTGTGCTAGCCTCGCTATGGGCATTTCTATCTCCTTACCTGCGGTCATAATCAAATCAGCGAACTCATCAATTACTAATACTATGTAGGGTAAGAATTTATGCCCATTTTCAGGATTCAATTTTCTTGAAGTAAACTTCTCATTATACTCCTTGATGTTTCTAGCTCTAGCTTTCTTCAATAGATCATAACGTTCGTCCATCTCAATACAAAGAGAATTGACAGTTTCTACTACTTTACTCGTATCGGTAATGATCGGCTCTAATTGATCTGGCAACATTCCCAAGAAATGCTTATCAATACTATTGTAAGGGAACAGCTCCACTTTCTTAGGATCGACTAAGATCAACTTCAATTGAGAAGGGTGCTTTTTGTATAATAATGAACATAGAATCGTATTGATACCTACTGACTTCCCTTGTCCTGTTGCTCCAGCTATAAGTAAGTGCGGCATTTTGGCAAGATCGGCTATGAATACTTCATTTGAGATCGTCTTACCTAATGCTATAGGCAATGCCATTTTACTATTCTGAAATTTATCAGATTCCAACATTTCTCTCAATGATACAATCTGGCTTTTCTTATTAGGCACCTCTATACCAATGGTTCCTTTACCAGGAATAGGTGCAATAATTCTGATACCCAAAGCAGCTAAACTTAATGCTATATCATCTTCTAGGTTCTTGATCTTACTGATCTTCACACCAGGAGCTGGAACTATTTCATACAGTGTAACCGTCGGTCCTATAGTAGCTCTGATTTTTGTGATCTCTATTTTATAGTTGAGGAGTGTCTCGATAATTTGATTCTTATTCCCTTCTAACTCAGCTCTATCTATTACACCTTCTTGATCTCCATACTCTTCTAGATATTCGATCTTTGGATATTCGTAATTTGATAAATCCTTAGTTGGATCATAAGGTTCTATAGAATCTGTAGCCGCTTCTTTATCTACGATCATTTGCTCTGGCACAGTGGTTTCCTGAAATTTAGGTACTGCCACTTCATCAAAGGGATGCCTTGCTCTAGGATCTTTCTCGTCTGGCATATTCACTTCCATCTGAAGATCAGTCTTAGCTGACGTTACTACTTTTGGTCTTTTGTTACCAAGTGTTTCGGGAAGTTCGAACTCCAAATCTGAAGTTGAACCTCCCTCTTTTTCACTTAAATCCGAGGTTTTTGGAATGGCCT
>CAXBGT010000262.1:0-6250 GCA_963975265.1 uncultured Saprospirales bacterium | reverse complement strand
AATGGTCCATTGATAGTTCCGTTCAGGAAGGCTAAAAATAGAGCTCCACCTATGATGATTCTGATTAGCCTATCAAGTTTGCCGATATTCATTTTCATGATTTTATTTTTATTAATTTAAGAACAGATTTTCCAATTTTACTCTTACCAGATATTCGCATTCGATAAAGACTTTTTTGTCCTCGAGTAAGGCATTAAATTCTTTCATGGTTGGTTTTACTTTATATCTAGGACTTTTATCTTGATCGGTGGTAATTTCTGTAGTATGAGTTACGCTTATTACATTACTAATTTTTGTCTCACTAGTGATTGCTCTGTAAGTGATATCTCCGCCGTATTCAGACGTGAGTAGACTTATTGCCCATTCTTTCGGCTTGATTTTTTGATTGAGTACAAGGTGTCCTTTATAGAGTCTAGCGATTGACTCTCTTTGGATTTTGAATAGTGTATCCGTTTCTTGGTAAGTACCTCTGAGCATACTGTCATTTACAATAGAAACAGGAATGCACTCTAATCGACCAGATACATACATTTTATCATCTACTAGCTTACATTCTTCACGTTCTTCGACGTACTTTATTTTAGTTTCGAAGTAGTGCGTTTTGTGAAGCGTTACATGATAATCTGATATGATTATTAAGGCGCTATCGCTTTCGCAAATGAATGTTCCCTGATACAATTTAGGTATCGAAGTCAAATCATCTTGACCTAAAGGGTACGCTTGCTCGAAGACTACTGGTGGAGTACATGAAATTATCAATACAACACATAAGAAGGTTAAGATTCGCATGACTTTTAAGATTGTTGATATTGCAATATTCGGGCATAATATATTGATTGTTAGTGATGCGTGTCACCGTAATAGATGATCCTTATCATTGCAATTGAGTAATAGGATGTTTATATTTGAAGAAATAATATTAACCAATAATTGCTAATATGAATGATAATTCCACAATAATTGAATTAGATGCAGACCATCAGATATGGAACAATGAATTGAATGATATGAAAGAAGAAATTTCTGATATGGAAGCTGTTGTTGGTACTTTAGATACTACAATCACAAACATTAAAAAAGAGCATTTTCAAAACCAATTTAGCATTCATAGGCATGCTATTGATAAGATCAAAAATCGAATTCAAAGATGTCAATTGAATAGTTATGATAATGAAAGGAATTGCTTCGAATTGGTCAACAAGCAAAAGTATAATTACCATGAACGAATTGCAATACTGGTAGATACTCAATGGGAACTGTACAATCAACTAAAAGAGGCGTTTCAACTTTCCATCAAGGCCTAATATTATGGATGAGCTGTCTTCATTTCTAGATTTACTGGGTCATTGGTTAATTAAATTATTCCTATGTTCTAAGATGATCGTTCTGGTATATCGATATGTACTGGTGATAGTAAAGTCAATTTTTAGAACAATGGACTAAACATAAAGTAATATTTGCAGACCTTAGTACAGGACATCAAATTGAGCTAGAAATCGATTAATTCTATAACTTTATAAACACTAGAATCATGAACAAGCCATCAACCAGCAAACATAAATTAGAAGCTTTCGCTTTTATTGAAAAGGATCATTATTTTTGGTGGGGAAGTTGGTATGCGCAGATATTGGGATACAAAAACCTCAAGACGCTCATCAACACTATAACTAAGGCCAAGAAAACCTGTGTTCAGTTAGGACTTGATGTAGAAGATAACTTTATCAAAGCAAATTCTGAGATGGGGCCTAATATCAAGTTGAGCAAATTTGCATGTTTCCTTATTGCCATACATGCTGATGCTCGTAAACCAATCGTAAAAAGAGCTAGGGCTTACTTCCTAAATGAATTGGATGAAGTAAACCATCTCCTTTTTGATCAAGATTACCTATCTCGAATAGTGGCAAGAGAGGAGTTGTCAGAACTAAATAAGAAACTGGCTAAAGCGGCAAGCAGAGCTCATGTCAAAGACTTTCAATACTTCGTAAATGAAGGATATGTGGGCATGTACAATAGTACCATGTCTGAGATAAAAGATGGTAGGGGAGTTCAACAACATAAAGATATGAACGATTTCATGTCAAATACAGAATTGACAGCTAATATTTTTCGTGTGACCTTGACAATCGAGCGGCTTAAGCTTCTTCAGAATCCCAATCAACAAATAGCGGCCAGGGAACATTGGAAAGTAGGCCGACAAATCCGAAAATTAATCCAGTCTAATACAAACAATTCGCCCGAAAGACTGCCACTATCTGGTAATTTGCACGAACTTCAGCGAAAGTTGATAAAAACACAGAAGGAATTGAATAAGGTGTTGCCAAGTAAACAAATTGCTTCTTAATAACTGTGTCTATTTGCTGTGTGGGCTGAAATATCTACATCAGGAATTCCTTCTCTACGGCTTCTTGCACGAATTGATTTAAAGATTTTCCATTTAACGGTGCTATCTCGAATCAAGAGAATAAGATCACCAAATTGGGTAGAACCCGCTTGGATAATAATGATTAATATCATAGTGTAACATGATTGGGATCATGGTTAGGTCGACAATTTATTTTGAATATTTGGTCAGTAATTAGCCACATATGAAAAGAATACTCACGTTAACAGATTTTTCAGAGATTGCAAACCATGCTATAGATGCGGCAATGATTTTTGCAAAACAACATGGTGCAGACCTCAAAATCTATCATGTGCTTAAATCGACTGACCATATTATGTATGAGTTAGATGCGGATCCACAGCTATTTATTAGAAATAGGAAGAATAGAATCAACAGCACTAGACTTGATGGCTGGAGACAGAAGGCAATCGAGTTGGGAATAAATGTACACTTTATCATAGGAGCTGTAGATTTAGTAGAAGGAGTGCTTGATCTAGTCAATTCGCAAGAAGTTGATCTTATAGTGATGGGATCTACCGGAATAGATGAAAGCGATGGTATATGGGGGACAACTACTCAGAAAGTAATTAAAGAAGTGGATGTACCTATTTTGGTGATCAAATCTAAAATGAGGCATCATGAATTTGATAATATTGTGTTTGCTTCTAATCTAGATCTTGAAGATCAAGCTGTATTTACAAGTGCAATGGAATTGATAATGCCGACTAGCGATGCAATTATCCATTTTATAAGTGTCAATACGTCCAGTTTCTTTACGCAGCCAAGTGTATTGATGACATCCGCTCTCGAGGAATTCGAAAAGCTTGCTAAGCCTTATCAATCGGACTCTACGTTCTATAATGATTACAGTGTGAGTGCTGGAATCAGTCACTATCTAGAAAAGGAGAAACCCGATGTACTCATCATGAGTAACAGAGCAAGGAATCCTCTAAAAGAGTTCTTCGTACCCAATGCTGCCATCGCTGCCGCTGGAACAGTAGATTGTCCAGTTTTGATTTTGAAGTAATATTCTAAAACGTATCACATATAAATTCTATGAACAATAATCTAAACATAGCTATCAGTGAAATCATGAGTACAAGCCTCAAAACACTGCATCCAAAAGATAAAATTCAGAGTGCAAAAGACTTATTTGATGAGTTTGATATTCATCATATACCTGTAGCTGTAATGGGAGAAGTTCGAGGTATTATAAGTCAAGGAGATTTATTATTTCTAGAAGGAGTAGCTAGCCATTCTTTTGATAAATTTTTGAGAAAGAAGAAATACGAAATGTCCACTGTAGATGAAATTATGACTGCAAATCCATACTGCATTGAGCTAGAGACAAAAGTGTCGGAAGTTATGGATATCATGATAGAAAATAGAATCAACTGTTTACTGATCAAAAAAAATAATGAATTGGTAGGGATGATAACCAACTTTGATTTGATTAAATATTTTAGAACTAAAATCAATACTAATTAATGGATACAGCAAAGTTATTACAGATAAAGGTTAAGGATGTTATGACTACAAAAGTGATGACAGTACGCGAAAATGATGTAATGTCGAAGGTGGAAAACCTGATGATACAACATAATTTTAATCATATTCCTATCGTCGATGATAGAGATAATTTGGTAGGTATTCTTACAAAAAATGACATTCAGTTGCTCAAAGATTGGGGAACAAATCTCAAACTCAGAACTTCGCTGAAGGCCAATGAACAGCTACTAAATAGCCATACGGCCGATGATAGGATGAATCGAAAGCTTGTCATGGTAGGACCTGATGATACTTTAAAAATGTGCGCTGACATCTTCAGCAAGAACTTATTTCACGCATTGCCTGTAACAGAAGGCACTAAATTAGTAGGAATCATAACCACTTATGATCTGCTTAATGTAGCGTATGCTAGAACTCCATTACACACGCTCAATAAATAATAATTATGTATAGAATATTAGTTCCCTTAGATTTTTATAAGACCTCTTTTGCGGCATTTAATTATGCTGCAAACTTTAGCAAACTATTTCCAAATGTTGAGATTGTTTTATTGCACGTAATTAATGGGCCATTCGATACTGAGAATATTGTCATTTTTGATCCCATGCTTGATATCCATGAGGCAGCTGTGAAGAGATTGACCATTCTACAAGAGGAATATGCAAAAAAGGTAGGAATTAAGTTACCGAGTGTAGACGTGAGAAAGGAGGCAGTATTTGGTCTTCCAGAAACTGAAATTTATGAATACGCTAAAAGTCACCGTATCGACATGATAATTATGGGTACCCGTGATAAGCATAATATATTTGATAAAGTTTTAGGTTCTGCATCAGCTACTACAGTGCGTAAAGCACATTGTCCGGTCATGTTAATTCATGAAAATGTGAAATACAACACGCCTGAAAAGATTGTTTTTGCATTCGATGAGAAATCAGATATACAAGATGCGCTCGAAAGGTACTGGAAGTTGAATTCAGTATTAAAAGCAAAAACTGATTTTGTTCATGTAAATGGCAAGAAAAAAGACAATGTAAGTTATCAGAAAGCTGAGATTGTTGAAGAATTATTCGAGGATAATGTTCCTTCCTTTTCTTTCGAAATTAAGACAATAGAAGGTGTCGATGTTCACGCTGCATTGAAGGATTATTGCCTGTTTGAAAAAGCAGATATCTTGGTCATGATGCACCGAAAAGAAGGTGTCTTCAAAAATATCTTCGGGACTCACCATGCCGTTAAAATGGCACAAGAATTTCACTTGCCTGTTCTTGTTTTTCATGAAGGCAACTAATTACCTACTCAAAATCAATCAATATGAAAATACTTTGTCCAACTGATTTTTCAGAGCACTCTACAATCGCTTTGGAGTATGCGATGAATTTAGCAAATGCACTCGATGCTGAAATACATATTTTGTCCGTCTACCAAGTCAACAAGACCGCTACCTCATTAGTCTCAATGGATGATATCATAAGAGAAAATCATGAAGATGAAATGAAAAAACTCGTTTCAGGATTGGGAACACTTGTCAAAAAGGATAGGCTTCCTCTTACCAAGATAATGAAAGGCAGTACAGTTAATGCAATACTAAAATATGCTAAACACTTCGAAATCGATCTCATTGTGATGGGGACACAAGGTGGGAATAGTCTCAGGACAATTTTACTAGGTAGTACTACCAAAAAACTGGCAGGTAAAACTCCTATACCAATCTTAGCGATACCAGAAACAGTCAAACATCAGCTTGCGAATAATAAGATAGTACTTGCTCTTGATAATAAACTCTTGAATAATTCTGGAGTATTCAAAGTTCCTGAGATGATTGCAAAACATCTATCTCAGAAAATAGATATACTGCATATTAAAAACAATGAGGATAAAGAAGATAAGGAGGCTATTCCATTTGATCCATTTACCTCAGAATACCTGGGTGATACGATGGGTGAGATAATTATAGAAGAAGGTGTTGACACTATCCAATCCATAAAAAATTATGCAGAAAGTAACAATATCGGTATGCTGATCATGGTGAGAAGAGAGAAGAGTTTTCTACAGAAGTTGCTCATAGTCGGTAACACCGCTGCCGAATTAGCCAAGACCAATATTCCTCTGATGATCGTACCAGAGTAAGGGAGATAGATATCAAGTTGTATTACTAGATAGCCTTTTTGTAATATCGAATGAGTTATTGGTAATTGCATGATATCAATCACCAGGTTCCATGATCCGAATCAGTTGTGATCTACAGAATTGCCTTGATATTTGAAATAAATGAAACAATCAAAATTGATGCTCATGAAACATACATTATTTCTCTTTTTAGCTTTCAGTATAATTGCCATATATAGTTGTCAAGACGAG
>CAXBGT010000261.1:0-6253 GCA_963975265.1 uncultured Saprospirales bacterium | reverse complement strand
ACCTTACAATAATATAAATATCCTATTTAATTCAGTAATAGATAGACGTGAATGGGCAGCAAGTCATACTCTGAATACTGACTTTCTTTATAGAGAAGAAGCATTTGATGACAATATTGCACAACCTAGAACAAGGTTAAATTATCATATTTATCCGAGTAATACTCCAGGTTCTGCACCAATGCTGCAAGGGGTTGGTAATCCATTAGGCTTACCATTTGTAAATCAAACTCTTCCCGATTTTCTTCCAACAATTGGCGATTTGTTACCAGATATTACCAATAATTATGGAGTGTCAGAAACAGCGCTAAGATTCAATAGTACTGGATATCATGAATTGGCTCATGCTTCTCACTATTCCCAAGTAGGGGAAACATATTGGACAGATTTTAGAAACCACGTAATAGAAAATAATGGTGATGGAACTTTTCCATTATTTAATTCACCAAATCCTGGCGTTATGGCGTTAGGAGAAGCTATCGCAGAATATTTTGAAGCTAGATATGGAAACTTTGTTGGTGGTGAAGGTAATACGTGGAGGTCTAATTTTATCCCAGCTGGTTTGCTTTGGGACTTAGAAGATGGAGTGAGTACAACAGATCTCATAAGGGATCCTGATAATAGTAAAATTGTATTAGCATCTGATAATACTGAAGGATTCACCCCTGAGATGTATTTTAATGTGCTTTTCCCAGGAGTAAGAACAATTCGATCTTTTAGGGATAATCTATCATCAGCACATTTATCTGATACTCCAAATACACTTAATAATTATAATAATTTTGTAAATGCTTATGATGTATTCAATTAAAAATCTTTGCTACTTATGTCTCGTTGTTTTAACTATATCAAGTTGCCTATCATCGGGTACTTCAAGAGAAGAATATTTTGAACAATGTCCATATGAAACTAAGTCTGCATTTTTTTTCAGCTTCAAGCACCTCTTGAGATATACCCACAACAAAAGACATATCAAGTAGGGGATACGATAACATGGAGGTTAGCACTTACAGATTCCATATTTGACTATAATCGAGATTTGACATTTGAAATTAGAGATTTTCCTTTCCAGCCATTTTTTCATTTATATCGGGTCGAAGATAGCAATTGGACATCTGGTCTCCTAGATGTGGGAATAATCATAGATAGCGTATACCAGTATAGATTTGTTGGTGGTGGGAGTGCATTTGCGATTAGTCTGAGAGGAACTAGTACATACATAGATGGAAATTATTTATTTGAATTTAAGACTATATTAAATCGGCCCGGTAGATACATAAACTTCATGGTAGATAATACACGGACTCTTCTGATGATGATATTATGGCAGGATTGCATCCTGAATATAGTGAAGAAAGCGTCTTTAACAGTAGTGGTTGTCCAGATCCAGATTATTTTGTTAATTACCTATATCAAGGTGATCCCTACTATGATGACTTTCAGGATGAGATTTTATTCTTAGATAAGGAAGTATATAGTGATAGTTGGTATAGTAGAGATGATATAGATATAGACAAATGGGGAAATAGGTCAGAAATTCCAATCGAGTGGCATGGCGTTTTTGGCTTTGAAGTGGTAGAGTAAGGTTATCTCAGTTTATCTTTAGAAAAATATTGGTTCTTATTATTAGGGCTTATTATGCATGCTTGTCTCTCGATGAGCATGCTTTTTTTTTGATAAAATGATGCGTTGCTTTATTTTTATTATTTGAACCATTACTTTACGGAAGAATTCTTATTTTAGACCATTGTTGATGCTTATGACCTATTCAATTAAATATATTTTAGTTTTTAGTTTGAGCTTGATTTTCTTTTCAGGCTGCCTTACTTCTAGTCTATCAGAAGGAGAGTATGCAGATCTTTGTCCTTATGAAAGAAAATCAGGAAGGTTTTTTCAACTTCAAGCTGACCTAGAAGTGATTCCACATCAAAAGACTTACCATGTAGGACATACAGTCATATGGCGGATTAACGCTACTGGTTCTATATTTGATTTTAATAGGGATATGTCGTTTAGGATTGAGAATTTTCCATTCCAACCGCACTTTCATCTTTACTAAGTACAAGAAAGCACCTGGTCATCAGGCTATTAGCATATGGATGTACTGATTGACAGTATCTATTCACCTAGATATGTTACAGGTGGTAATACATTTGCAAGGAGTATTAGAGGTACATCAACATTCATAGATGGAGAATATCTTTTTGAATTCAAAACCATATTCACTGAACCAGGAATTTTTATTAATTATGTACCAGATAAAAGTCTTGGCATTGGTCTTGAGGATATAGAAGAAGGACTGCATCCTGAATATAATGAAATCATAAATCATAGTGGATGTCCAGATCCATATTATATCGTAGATTATCTTGTACAAGGAGACCCCCACTATGACGACTTTCAACATGAGATGGTGTACCTAGATAAACAAGTGTATTATGATGAGATGGTAAGAATCGATGGTATTGATGAAGATATATGGGGCCGTAATTATGCAAATATTCCAGTCGACTGGCGTGGATTTTTGGGATTTGAAGTGGTAGAGTAAGGCTATACTTAATTTGCTATTTAGAAAAAACTGGTTCTTATTATTAGGGCTTATTAGGCATGCTTGTCTCTCGGTGGGCATGCTCTTTTTGATAAAATGATGTTATGCTTTACTTTTATTATTTGAACCACTACTTTACGGAAGAATTCTTATTTTAGACCATTGTTGATGCTTATGACCTATTTGATCCAGGGGTTCCTGTAAATATGAATATGCCAAAAGAGGAGAACAAAAAATCTACAGCTCCAACATTGAATCAATTTTACGAAAATTTACTCCTACTTAAAGATCTCATGAATACAGAATCTGGCAAAAAAATCGCTCAAAGAAGACATGATTATATGCAAGGATTTTTAGATCAATTTTATTCAGAATGGAATGGAGAAGCTTAAGTTTATATGAGCCTCAATACTTCAATACGGAAATGATCGGCAAATGGTCAGAAATGCTCTTGTTGTCGACTCTAACATCAGTAACCTGAGCAGATTTTATTTCTAAAGGAAGCATGTTATATTGTCCTACTCTGTCATAATTAAATATATAATCGAACCTAAAAAGCATATTAAATATCGTAGCATTGAAGCTATATTCTTCCTTCTCTACATTATGGAGAAAGTGAATATCATTAGGATGTTTTAGGTGATTCAAAAGTTCTCCGTATTGGTTCTCCCAATAAGCATTAGTATTTAAATCTCCCGTTAATATTACGGCAGTTTTACTAGGATCTATTATTCCAGTAAGTGTGAGTTCTGCTATTGATTTCTTGATAAATTCATAGATGACTCTGTACTGATTTGCTTTATGTTTAGTTGAACCTAGTGCTTGAGTGTGAGTTGTAAAAGCCAAAAGTGATCTATTATTTGGTAAGGCAATCAATGTTCCGAGTATTGATTTATTAGACATAAAATCAAGCGATAATGAGACCTCTTTTGGTAATATCTGATGAAAAAAATGACCCTTATTTTCTATTTTCTCACCAAAATTAACACTTGATATATCCACCATAGAATACCTAGATAAAATCGTTAAGCCTGCATTATAGCATATGCTTCGCCAAAATCCCGGATAATCAACTCGATCCACATGATGAGGATATTCTTGTTCTAGACTTTCTATTAGTTGATGTCTTGTCTTATCACTAAATACCTCTTGCAGCAAAATGATTGAAAATTCCTCCTTCCTAACATATTCGATTAACGCGTCCGTTTCTTCCTTATTCTTAGCTCCTATTGCCTTGATATTGTATGTAAGAATACCTAACTCGTTGCTTTCGACATCTAAATTAAGAGGTATTTTATTGGCATAGACAGGAAGAACCGCTTTTTCTACGCCCTTTTTGGTTGAACATGAACATATTAAACTTAAAACCAATAAGCACCCGAAAATCTCTATTATTCTATTAAAATCATACATCAAAATCTACTTCCACTTCTGCAGATGTGGCATGTGCCTGACATGTTAAGATGAATCCATCCGCTATTTCATCATCATCCAATGCAAAACATGCTTCCATCTCTACCGTTCCTTTAGTTAATTTTGCCATGCATGTAGAGCACGCTCCACTTGTACATGAATAAGGTGCTTCATGACCAGCATCAAGCATAGTATCAAGAATTGTTTTATTTTTTGCGATTGTCAAACTAATGCTTTTTCCTCCCAGTTTAGCTGATAGGGTCGCACTATCTGCGGCTTGAGCTACAATAGATTTACTGCTATCTCCAGAAGTGAAATATTCTTGATGGATACTAGACTTTTCTGCACCATTTCCCATGAGCGTAGTTTGGACTGTTTCTATCATTGCACCCGGTCCACATAAGTAGTATTCCACTTGATCAGATTTTGGCGTATTTTCTTGTACAAATCTCGCTACTTTTGCAGAGTCTATTCTTCCCTTCAGTCCTGGCCAAGAACTCTTTTTCTTACCTAGAATACCTAAGATACCGCTCCCTTTTTCAGTTTTAGGTTGACTCAATGTCATCTCTACTATGATCTGTCCTTCGTATTTTTGTATTAATGATTCGATTGCTTCTTTAAAAATGATATTTTCCTCATTTTTATTACCATAAAGCAAATATGCTGTACTCTTAGGTTCTTGCTCAAGCATTGACTTTATCATCGATATCACTGGTGTGATTCCACTTCCAGCCGCAAAAAAGTAATGATCCCTTTGCACATCTTGCAGGGTAATCAATGTGAATCTACCCTCTGGTCTCATAATTTCAAGGCTGTCTCCTTTTTTGATCTGATTATTGAGGAATGTAGACATTTTTCCTCCCACAACTTCTTTTACGGAAACGCCCAATAAATCTTCATTCTGTGCTGTAAATATAGAATATGCTCTCCGCACATCCTCTCCATCTATATCTGCTTTAATGGTCAAGTATTGTCCCGCTGTAAAATCAAATTCTGTTTTTAGATGCTCTGGGATATCAAATAGTATGCTCACACAACTCGCTGTCTCGGCAATTACATCTGCCACCTTTATTTTATGAAAATCTGCCATTTATATCTTTTTTGTAAAAAAATGTCTTCTTAATTATAAACAAATCAATCCAATGAATGATTTGTTGTGGCAAAATTATTATTTTTTTAGACACCACTTTTGTGAACTTAGAGACGTTTTGATAAAGTACTCACATATTATGTCTGCTATATGGTATGAAATACTACTTTTGCGTTCGAAAATTTATTAAATGAAAAATAATTATCCTATCTATCATACGCATGAAAAACAAATGAATCGAGACATATTTAGTTTTTCTATATTGCATTTACAAAAAGGGATCATTTCACTAATCCTCTTATTAATTATTGTATTTCTCTCATCGTGCTCAAGTGATTTTGACGGAATCTCACCGAAAGAATATATAGAACAAAACAACATTGCCGCTACTGAACTTGAAGGTGGAATGTACATACAAATTGATGAACCAGGAGATACTCAACGAGCAACACCCGACCAAGTTATTCTAGTAGACTTTAGAGGAATATTAGCGAATACTGGTGAGACTGTGCTTGAGGGAGAAGACCTTACTGCTGTCTTTGGTAATGTATTGCTGGGATGGCAGACAGGACTGAAAGAGATTGGTGTTGGTGGTGTATGTACTTTGATATTACCACCAGATCTTGCCTTCGGTGACCAAGTAATAGAAGGTATTCCACAAAAATCTACGCTTGTTTTTGAAATCACTCTGAAAGGTATTTTTTCAGCAACAACAGTAGAAGGATATATTGACAGAAATAGTCTCAGCACAATAGTTCTTGACAAAGGAGTGCAAATCGTTATAATAGAGCAAGGAAATGATAAAAAACCAACTGCGAATACTGAAGTCCGTGTCAATTATAAAGGAAAATTGACCAATGAGCTTGTTTTTGATCAAGGTGATGATATATCTTTTAATCTTAGCGATTTAATAGAAGGTTGGCAGATTGGACTTCAAGAAATTGGCGAAGGCGGAAAATGTATCCTGATAATTCCATCTGAATCTGGTTATGGAACTGCCGGTGCAGGAAATGGGGTAATCCCACCAAATGCTCCACTTGTATTCGAGATAGATCTGATAGAAGTCGGTTCTGCAGCTGACAAATTTGTAGAAGAAAACAATCTAAGTACACAATTACTCAATGGTGGTGTGCATATTATTATCACCGATGCTGGTGATGAAGACAAAAAGCCCAATGTAAACAGCCTAATAAACGTAACTT
>CAXBGT010000260.1:0-6280 GCA_963975265.1 uncultured Saprospirales bacterium | reverse complement strand
GATACGAAAATATTTACTGAATTTAAAGTTTGTTAACCCCTTTTTAGAGTGCACTCTTCAAGAAAGAAATGAACGTCCAGTCGGCGAGAGGTAGAACAATAAATAGAATCAAACAAATGATATATGCGCTAAGGTCAATTAGTAATGAAAGGGATTCATAAATAATTAATAGTGTTCAATAATAGTTGGGAAAAGGCTTAGCCTTTCATCCACTATATACATTCCTTTTTCATACATTTGCACCAAAGCACCTATTTCAGACCCGCTTAATTAAACAATCATGTCAATCCACCGAGAAGGAACCTACACATTAGTTATTTCAGCTGTCTTATTAGCTGTTTTGAACGGTGTAGTATTTATATATTTTTCATCATTATTTCCATTTCTTTTAGCTGTCAGTGTAGCGTTATACCTATTTCTAATCAGCTTTTTTAGATATCCTGACAGAACAGTGAAAGTCATAGATGACAGCATCTTCCTCTGCCCGTGTGACGGCAAGGTAGTAGTGATTGAAGAAGTAGAGGAACCAGAATTTTTCAAAGACAAAAGACTGCAAGTATCTATCTTTATGTCGCCGCTTAATGTACATATCAATTGGCATACCATCTCAGGCACCATAGAATACTATAAATATCACTCAGGAAAGTATCTCGCAGCATGGAATCCAAAATCCAGCACAGAAAATGAAAGATCAACTACAGTCTATAATTATGGATCTGGCAAAGTGCTAGTAAGACAAGTAGCCGGAGCACTGGCTCGTAGGATAGTATGCTATGCTAAACAAAAAACTACCGTCAAGCAGGGTGATGAATTAGGATTCATCAAATTGGGTTCTAGAATGGATATTTATTTTCCACTTGGTACAGAAATTAATGTAAAGATTGATGATGTAGTGAAGGGTAATATCACGAAACTGGCTACGAAGTAAAGGATACACAACTTTTTTGTTTTTGCGGTTTTAGTCGCTTGTTTTAAGTTGTTCTTGTACTCTTATATTGACATCGAAACTGTAGATTAAGATAACCAAAAGTTTCTGAGAGAATCTAATAGGCACAAGTTTGTCTAGGACCACCCGACGACAGCCCAGACGTCAGCCTCATCCTCAGTATTCTCCCAGTAGCCAAATACCGCTACGTCCAAGACAGTCTAGAAGACCTACTTGTATGGATCGTGAGATTTATGCAGGTCAGTTTTTGTGGTTAGGTGATTAGTTTATGTGTGCTTAGATAATCATATTGGGATCAAGGTTGCAAACTTTGACCAACAGCTGGATCATGAGATATGTGTTAGGCATTACATTGATAAAGAGACTGAAGATGTCATCAATGGAGAAACGTACGATTAAAAACTCATCATATCACTAAATCCACAATTTACCTAAGCGGACACACCAAAAAAGCTGTACCTTTCATCTAGTTATACGAAAAGCAAACACTACCACTTTGAAAAAACATCTCATACATATCGTGGATTCATGCAGAAAAGGCGACGCTAAGGCACAGAAGAAGCTCTATGACATGTACGCTCCTCTCTTCATGAGTATAGCGATGAGATATATGAAGAATTTTCAAGCAGCTGAAGATGTGATGGTGATGGGATTCTTTAAGATCTTTGATAATATCAATAAGTATAAAGGTGAGGGAAGTTTCGAAGGATGGATGAAACGGATTTTGGTGAATGAAGCATTGATGCAAATCCGTAAGCACAACAATCTGCGGATGACAATTGAACTGACTGATATTGACAAACCGGATAGTTCTTCTGTGATAGATGATATAGCGTACGAAGAATTAGTAGCTATATTAAGTGATCTTCCTCCAGGATATCGAACTGTATTTAATATGTATGTTATAGAAGGATACAAACACAGAGAAATAGCGGAAGCTTTAGACATTAGCATCAATACATCAAAATCTCAATTGATACTTGCAAAAAAGAAGATGAGAGAGTTATTGAAAAAAAAACAGTATAGCAAAGCCAGCATAAGCTAGACTAATTTAGAAAGTAGATAAGATAAATAGAAAATCAATAATCATGAGTGATAACGATTTCGATAAAATAAGAGAAGTAGCGGAGAATCATACCATCCAACCAAGAAGTGAAGCTTGGGAAAAGTTGGAGAATAAACTAAAGTCAAAAAGGACTAAATTAAGAATGATCAATTATCGGAATATTTCGGTTGCAGCTATTATGATTTCTATTTTATCAGTTACCGCAGTATTCAGCATGTACCTCAAAGATCATAATCCGCAAATATTTGCTAGTAACGAAGAATACCGTCCTATTGTATTAGAAGAGCTATCTGCAGAGTTGGTGCAAGATCAATTTTACGATATCGCACAAATCAGTAAATTAAATGAGGCATATGCTAACGAGGCACTGAATTTCAATGAAAATTCATCTAAGGATTTTCAATTGCGTCTCTTTTAGTAGTTTGAAGTATTATTAATTCTTTTGCAATAGAGTAAGTAACTTTAGTTCTGCACAATGCCAAAACGAGTTTGTGGGCTTTCCTCACCTTAGCTCTATACGATTGTCACATTTTTATCGGTTGTATTGAATTATTGCCCTATAGTTAGTATGAGCTAGCGAATCCTTCCTCACAGCTATCGAGAGGTTTGGTAATTATGGTAAAATGAGTTACATGAGATTATTTTCTAAAATATTTGATTTTTTTTAGTACTTAAATTCTCCGATGCTTGCGTCGGGGTCATAAAAAAGATGTTTTTGAATAAAAACGCCTTATCACAAGAAGATCCGATTTCCGAACTTTAGGTTGGAAAAATTTTGGCTAATGCTCCATCCGCTTGCGGAGGGGTAGTCAAAATTTAGGATCTTTTTTACTTCTCAATCTGTATTGGCCAATTTCCTCAATTTTTTTATTCTTCCCAATCCCTCATGGTTTGTGTCTTTCACGCTTTTGCGAGACGATCTGACCAATCTCTCTAATCTTGACAATCTCCAAAATCTCCCCCGATTCCTCAAAGAGAAAAAGTCAAATATGTTAAAGTTTTGACTGGATCTCTTTTAACGTCAATAGAACAGGGGTTGTGGCGTCAAAATGATAAAACAAATTAAAATAAAACGCAATATGTATCACCTACTTAGTAAACAATTTATATATTTGCATAATATGTAATATGTAATTATCAGATTTTGAGAGCTCTGAAGTTCAATAACCTATTGCAAATTAGAGTCTTACCTCTTAAATCATAAGAACACCAACCTAGGCTGATAAGTGGAACAAAAATTAATCTATTTAATATTTGCGAAGTTTAACTAGGGTCAAAATGAGAAAACTTACATTCGCACCTAATCGTGCAATCTTTACATTCAGCCGCGCCACCATATTCGTATGGATGATGATCATGGCCACCAATGTACAATCGTGGAGTCAGTGCACTCCAGAATCCAACACTATAAGTGGGACAGTATTTGAAGACACAGCTAATGATGGTACTTTTAGGAGTACTGATGAGGGGCTGGGTAATGTACTCGTCACTGCATATAATGCTGATGGAAATTCTGTAGGGTCAGATATAACTGATAACAATGGAATTTATTCTATTCCAAATCTTTCTAACGATACACGGTATCGATTGGAATTTCAAAGTAGCAATACTTACTATGCGAGTTCCCAAGGTGAAGACAATGGATCTAGTATCCAATTTATTAGTGCTCCTGCCTGTGGGGTCGATTATGGATTAACAAGTGAGGTTTCTTCATGTGGAACTAATCCAAATTTAATTTTGACTTGTTTTGTGCAAGGAGAGATTGATGAGAATCCAAATTTTGCTACTATTATATCGACAGAGCATCAATTTCAAGCGGCTTCATCAGTTTCTGCACTTACTACGGTAAGTGAGACAGGTTCTATTTGGGGTATAGCGCAAGATGTAGTTGAACAGAATCTTTATACTACTGCCTTTGTAAAACAATATTCCGGCCTTAAGTATGGGCCTTATGCTATATTAAAGACAGAGTTAGGAGGATCAAAGAAGACAACTCGATTTGTTGATGTGAATGACATCATACCTCAAGCTCTTGCTGGACTTACAGTTACAGAAGATGTGCATGATTGCACATATGGTAATCAAGTAGGTAGAGTAGGATTGGGAAACCTTGTGATTTCACGAGATTCTAGAACATTATATACACCAGTATTAGATAAAAATCTAGTAGTAGCTATAAAAATAGATGACCCTAGGGCAGAAGCTACTAAAGTATTTGAAATGCCTAGACCTATTGGTATCGATGCCGCAGAAGAGTATAGAATATTTGCATTAGAGTGGCATGAAGATTTACTATATGTAGGAGGTACGGTCACTGGTTCTGTTTCGAAGGATAAATCAAAGAGTCAAGCAGTTGTTATGACGCTAGACCCAGCAACAGGAGACATAAAAGAAATATTTAGGACCAGCTACCTTAAAGGATTCTGGCAAGATGTAAAACCTGGAAGTTTAGCTGTAAGTCATTGGTTTACAGATATAGATTTTAATTCTAGAGGTGAAATGATCATTTCATTTAGTGATAGGATTGGACATAGATATTGCAAAGCATCTACAAATAGATTAGATCAACAATTCCCAGATATATTAATGGTAGCACTAAATCCTGATACTCAAGTATGGGAACTAGAAAACAATGGTGTCATTGCAGGTAGAGGAGGATCCGGAATTGGTAATGGTGAAGGTCCAGGAGCCGGAGAGTTCTTTGGATTTGAAAATTGGCCTACTAATCCAACATACCATAGTGAAACAGCTTTGGGTTCAGTATTTGTATTGCCTGAATCTTCAGAAGTTATTGTCGCAGTGTATGATCCACTTATGGATTCATATTCTGGTGGATTGCACAGATATAGTACAGAAGATGGAGCGAAAACAGGCGCTATAGAATTATATTCTCATACTATTTATCCTACATTTGGAAAGGCTACAGGTTTTGGTGATATCATTGCAAATTGTGCTGTTCAAACTATTGAGATAGGAAATTATGTTTGGAATGATGACAATGGAAACGGAATTCAAGATGCCAATGAAAATGGAATAGGAGGGATTTCGCTTAATTTATATGATAGTGAATGTAATCTCTTGGGTACTACAATAACTAATGCACAAGGAGTTTATGCATTCAATAATAGTAATGTAGACAATGATCGAAATGGGTCATTTGATGGTGTATATCCTAACACTACATATTATATAGAATTAGATAATACAAGATATGATACTGATTCAGGTCTTTATACATTTAATAACAATGAATATACAATATGTACAGCGGATGTAGGTAGTAATACAGCTGACCTGATTGATTGTGATGCTCAATATAATGAAGCATCATGTTTACCATCTTCATTCATAGAAGTAAACACTACAGAAACTAATCATAGTTTTGATATTGCTTTAGGTACACCTTCTGGCTTTGATTTAGCTTTAACGAAAGAAATCGTAGGTAGCCCGTTTGCTAAAGTTGGTCAGGATTTATTATTTATTATTAAAGTGTATAATCAGGGAGGAGTGTCAGCTTCTTCGGTAACAATTACGGACTATCTCCCTAGCGGATATACATTTGATCCAGAATCAAACCCGGGGTGGGATTTAGAGGATGATAAATTGACTACCACAATCACTCAAAAAATTATCCCAGGAACAAACGTCTCAAAAACACTTATGCTTTTAGTTAACGGTTCCCAAGCTGCTAACTATACCAATGTTGCCGAAATAAGTGGAGCTAAAAATCTCGCAGGAGAAGAAGCCCACGATGTAGATAGTACACCAGATGCTATTGGAAACAACGACAACGGAGGAGAGCCATTCACAAGTACCGATGATCAGATTAACGATGAAGGAGAAATTGATGAAGATGATCATGATCCAGCGACACCAAATATTTTTGACCTAGCTGTTAGGATCAAACTCGCTGACGATAAATACTATTACGGTGGTGATTTAGTGAAATTTGATATAGAACTTTTCAACCAAGGAAATACGGCAGCAGCTTTTATCAAATTAGCCAACTATTATCCCAATCAGTTGAAGTTTAACAAGGAATTGAATCCTGACTGGAGTGAAGAAGAAGATATACTTGTCTTAAAAGATGAAAATATCCTTGCCGCAGGAGAATCAAGAGATTATGCAATATTTTTCAATATTGAAGAATCTAATACTTTAGAAGAAATAGTTGATTTCGTAGAGATTATGGAAGCTAGACCAGTGGGTAGTGCGGAGTCATGCGATTTTGACAGTACACCAGATGGTAATCCAGATAATGATACCGG